>JAIDQW010000068.1 GCA_029062075.1 Paramuribaculum sp. | reverse complement strand
TATCGGCACAGGTCCTTCAAGCAGTCACACTATGGGGCCGAGACGTGCATCACAGATTTTTGCTGAAAAAAATCCATCAGCTGACCGATTTGAGGTTACTCTTTATGGCTCACTTGCTGCCACTGGAAAAGGACACCTCACTGACGTTGCCATCATGGACACTCTTTCACCTGTCGCTCCTACTGAATTAATCTGGCAACCTTCTGTTTTTCTGCCTTTCCACCCAAATGGAATGAAATTTGTAGCGTTTGATGTTGCAGGAAATGAAATAGACAATTGGACCGTTTATAGCATTGGTGGGGGAGAAATTGCTGAAGAAGGTGCAAGAGGTGCTTTGAGTCCTGATGTTTACAATATGTCCACAATGTCTGATATTCTCAAGTGGTGTGAGGACACCGGAAAGTCATATTGGGAATATGTGGAGGAGTGTGAAGGACCGGAAATATGGGAATATCTTGCCAAGGTGTGGAACACTATGAGTGCCGCTGTTGAGCGTGGGCTTGACCGCGAAGGTGTGCTGCCGGGCCCGTTGAGTTTGCGCAGACGTGCTGCTACTTACCATGTCAGGGCTTCAGGATATAAGAGCAATCTTCAGAGCAGGGGACTTGTATTTGCATACGCTTTGGCGGTAAGTGAGGAAAATGCTTCCGGTGGTGAGATTGTCACTGCTCCTACATGTGGTTCGTGTGGAGTTGTTCCTGCCGTGCTGTACCATCTCAAGAAGAGCCGTGATTTTTCCGATGCAAGAATATATAGGGCACTTGCTACTGCCGGACTCATTGGCAATGTAGTTAAGACAAACGCTTCAATCGCAGGAGCGGAGGTTGGTTGTCAGGGAGAGGTAGGTGTAGCTTGTGCAATGGCAGCGGCAGCGGCTAACCAGCTCTTTGGCGGTAGTCCTGCACAAATAGAATATGCGGCGGAAATGGGATTGGAACATCACCTCGGAATGACGTGTGACCCTGTGTGCGGTCTCGTACAGATTCCTTGTATCGAGCGCAATGCATATGCTGCGGCGCGTGCCCTCGATGCGAATCTATATTCCGCTTTCACTGATGGAGGACACCGTGTATCCTTCGACAGGGTAGTGGAAGTGATGAAACAGACAGGACACGATCTGCCGTCTATTTACAAGGAAACAGGCGAAGGAGGATTGGCAAGAACGTGGAATACTGATAAGTGATTTCTGCTTCTCGAAATTTACGGATATTGCTTGTAAATAAATTTTACAGGCACAATGGTGGCGATTGCGTTCATTTTCTGGCACTTGAAGAACTTTTGCGTGAAAATGGATGCGAAGTCGCTGTCATGGCAATGGCTCATCCCTCAAATAAACCGTTGCCGGTAGGTTCGTTTGAAGTTCCCGCAGTAAAGATAGACGGTAGTATGCCTGAGAAGCTCCGGGCTGTTGCAAGGATTTTGGGCAATAATGGAATTCGCAAGAGTGTTAGAGAGGCAATAGAGTCGTTTCAACCGGATATTGTGCATCTCCACAATATCCACTCATATCTGTCCCCGGCGGTGGCGGAGGAGGCTCATAAGGCTGGAATCCCGGTTGTGTGGACACTCCATGACTACAAACTTATCTGTGGCTCATATTCTTGTCTTAGAGATGGCACACCTTGTGTTGAGTGTCTCTGTGACTCCATAGCAATATTGCGTCACAGGTGTATGAAGGGCTCCCTTGTCTCCTCAGTTGCGGCATTTGCAGAGTCAAAAAAATGGAATCGTGGAAAGTTGCAGGGTATAACCGATAAATTTATCTGCCCAAGTGAATTTATGTGCGAAAAGATGTTGCAGGGAGGTATTTCAAGCAATTCACTTGCCGTATTGCATAATTTTTCTCCGGTAAAGCAGCGTGAACTATCTGGAGGAAAAAGAGATGGAGTATGTTATGTTGGTAGATTGTCTCCTGAAAAGGGACTGGAATATCTTCTTGATGCAGCCGTTTCAGGCGGTTGGAATCTCACGGTTGCCGGCGACGGTCCATTAAAAGCCGAACTTGAAGATCGCTATGGTTCACATGCCAATATCTCTTTTGTCGGAAGGCTCAATTCTGATCAGGTGGCGGAGCTTTTCAGCAGAAGTCAGCTCACGGTATTACCCTCTGTATGCTTTGAGAATAATCCCCTTTCGGTTGTTGAATCTCTCTCGCTTGGCACACCGGTAGCAGCCTCAAGAATAGGAGGATTGCCGGAATTGATTAAGGATGATAACGGTATGCTTTTTGAGCCGTGGAGTTCCGAGTCTATAAATGAAACGGTACTCAAAATGCTGGATACACGTTATGATAACATTGCCATTTCGCAAAACGCCATACGAGAATTCAGCAGTAATGATTATTTCTCTAAACTCAGTTCTATCTATCGCTCACTTCTTGACGGCTCTCAAAACCTCGCCGATCCAGAGAACAAGTGAAGTTGATGAAATTATTATCAGCCAGTCGCTTAATCGTAACGGAACCACTGAGAAAAACTCACCGCCTACTGTTACAATAACAATCTGACCGATTAATATAATC
>JAIDQW010000067.1 GCA_029062075.1 Paramuribaculum sp. | reverse complement strand
GCAAACTCCTGTTTGAGTATACCGTTCACACGCTCAGCCACGGCATTGGCATATGGGTCATAAGATTCGGTCATCGATGTCGTGATCCCATATCTTCGCAGCCTCTTCTGATAAATATCACTGCAATATTGTATTCCTCTGTCTGAGTGGTGGATCAGCGGAAGTCCGGGATAGGCTCGATTGGAATTGGCCATTTTTAATGCCCTTATAGAACCAGCAGTACCCAGACTGGATGACAGGTCGTATCCCATGATCTTTTTTGAGTATGCATCAGTTATCAGTGCCAGATACATATGATTATTGCGGTGTCCTATATATGTGATATCCGATACCCACACCTGTTCGGGTCTGGTAATCTCCATATCCGCTATGAGATTCTTGTGTTTTCTGAATCTGTGGTGCGAGTTTGTGGTTGTATGATATGAACGGATCGGCTCCACGAGCATATGGTTTGCACGCATTATACTGAAGAGCATATCCCTGCCTATGTGCAGCTCCCGCAGGCGGGGCTTAAGCATGAAATACAACTTCCGGACACCTACGCGAGGCTGGTATTGACGTTCTTGTTGAACCATGTCGATCACCTTCGTGGCTCTGGCCTTACTTTTTGCTTCAGTCCAGCATGCCCTGTAATATTTTTGCCTGCTGATGCCGAGCAGTTCACAAAGCGTACTTTTAGGCATTCCTTTCATCGCCTTGTATTGTTCGACTGCCCGGCGGAGGAGTTTTTTCTTATGTCTATCTTGAATTCTTTCTCCGCCATGTCTATCATCATGTCAAAGAATGCGACCTTGTGATCACGCTTGTCCAGTTCATGACGCAGACGGCTGTTCTGTTGTTCAAGCACCTTAATCTGCTGCTCCAGCTCCAGCAATCTTTGATCCTTGTTCTTTTCCATCTGGATAGATGTTTTGTTTTGATGGTCAAAGTTACCAAATTTTCTTAACCATGTCGTTACTGTTGTTTCACTTTGGATCCCATACTTACGGGCTACAGCACATACTCCGATGCCTGTTTCTTCGACTTCGCGAACGACTGCCAGTTTAAAAGGCATCGGATAATCCTTTTGTGTCCGCTTAACATACTTGTGTCCTGGTTCTTCCATTTTCGTTACTTTTATATTGTAACGCTATTTTAGGACTTGACACGGCATAAACCCCAAGGCGGGGAGGCTGTTTAGCCTCCCCGCCTTTTTTATTCCTCCCCCAATTAGACCGGTTGGACTAATTAGAATCCTCCGAATCTTCCGAATCCTCCGAGACCTCCGAATCCTCCGAAATCTCCTACCCGTCCGACCTGTCCGATATCCCTCCCACCATTCCCATTACTTCCACTCCTCCCACTATTCCCATTACTTCCATTACACCGGCGGGTGTGGGGTAAGGGTAAAAAAAAGAGTTCCGGACTATAAAGCCCGGAACTCTAATTTCACAATATTGTGAGGGAACCTTAATTTAATAACCTCAGAATTATTTAGTGAACGAGGTCAATGTGATTGTCCACTCCTTCTTTGTGCCGTCAGCAGCAGTTACAATGAATTTGTGGGGTTTTGTCCAGTCATCAGGCACACCGAGCACCTTGTTACCGTCTGCGGGAGCAATACGTGCTGCGGTTGATATTGAAACCAAACAAACTATATTGTTCTGAGACACTTGATCACGGACAGCCTGAGTGAAGTATCCGTTATTATTAGCGGCTGGTACAGCAACGTCAACAAATACTGTTCCGGCTTCATCATCAATATCACCGCCGGTGACACTGAGACGCTGTTCACGAACCATCGGTTCGCCCGTAATGGGGTCCTTGTCGGTAGTGCTTGCCCAACGGTAGTAGAACTGGATACCGGTGATATCAGCGTCCTCATAGGCGGGAAGATCTTCCCAGCTGCAGGCAGCGAGAACGGGGAGCATCAAGAGGCAAAGCAACCATTTGATATTTTTTATTATCATTTTGTAAATCTTTTTTTAGGTGAATAGAAATTTCACATTATTCCCATCCGGGATTCTGGTCAGCATTTGTGATCGCGCTGTTGGCGTTGATCAGGCTCTGTGGAATCGGGAAGAGATAAGAGCGGGTATCAAATGCGCGCTGATTGTTTGAGAACTGTACGATGCCGACAAATGCAGCGTCGCGGTCACGGTTGATTTCGATGAAAGTAGCGGGTTCGGTGAGTTCATCAATCACGCTTGAGGGTGCTTTCCCATCATTAGCCTCGTAGCCGTATTTACCCCAGCGGAGAAGGCTAAAATACCAGTCGCATTCCCAGAAGAGCTCTACACGGCGCTCAATTTTGTAGTCAGCCCAAGCTTCGGCGAGAGTAGAAGCTGTAGAAGCGGGGAGCTTGCCGTGGATAGTGCGGGTCTGATTGAAAGTGGCAACTGCATCCGCAACCTTGTTCAGACGGAGCTGCGCTTCAGCCTTGTTGAGGAGGGCGCGACCGTAACGGGTAATAACACTGTGCCATGCGGTCTGGGTATTGTAGAATGGACGCGGTGACATATTTGTGTAAATAGTCTTGCGTGTGCAGTAGTTTGTCAACGGAATATGGTTGGCACCATAGTTTGCACCGCTCCAGCGTGTCATATTGCCGTGGTTGATCATTGCTATAGTCTCACCGTAGAACTGTGAGCCGTCACGAAGGATAGATGCATCGAAGCGAGCATCACGATTGTTGTACATAAGGTCGCTGATGCTCACACCGGGTGTTGTCACCTTGTAGGCGGTTGCCACCTTATCATCATCCTTGTGCTCAATCATCTCAAAGGCAGTAGTTTCATCAATAGCGACAGTGTTCTGAGTGAACTGAGATGTTTCGTACCAACGCTTAGCCTTTCCATCCTGCTCGTCGATAACGAGGTAGTCGTCAACGAGGTTCTGTGAAGGAGTGTAGTCAAGCCAGCACTCGAATATGTCGGGCATTCCCTGCCAGAGGGGGCTGCATCCCTGAAGTTCGAGGTTTGTGTTGACAACGTTAGCGATAAGGTTGATCATATAGGTGTTCTGACACTGAGTGCGGTCCTTGTCCCAGTACTGTGCAAGAATGATTTCGGGTGAAGAATAAGCACCGTTTTCATTGAAAATGCTCTCGTAGTCGGGATCGAGAGAAGCACCAGAGATAGCATCAACAGCGTCGATAGCTTCCTGATAAAGGCTCTTTCCGTTCTGTAGGCTTGCAGCATCGTTGGTGTATGCGGCAGCAGTCAGGCAAACTTCAGAAAGGAAGGCATATCCGAAGTTTTTGTCGGGAGCTCCGGCAGGCTGTGATGCGGGGAGTCCGGGTATTGCCTCACGGATATCCTTCAGCACGTAAGCGTAACTTTCTTCCAGGCTCTTGGTCAGCGGCAGGTTGAAATCGGGATCATCGGAGCTGAGCACCTTGTCCACCCAGATGAATTTGCCGGTTTTGCGTGCGAAGTCATAGTAGCACATAGCTCTAAGTAACTTTCCAAGAGCAACATATTTGATTTTGTCTGATTCAGAAAGAACTGTGCTTTGACCACATCTTTCAATAATCATGTTGCATGCACGGATATATCCGAAACGGTCATTGAGACCTATATTGTAAGTATTCTCCATGAGTCCGCGAGCCTCACCGGGGCAAGCTGCACGGCAGTTAATCATGTTGTTTGAGAAAGTGCGGTCCCAGTTGGGGGAATCACGGTACCAACCGGTTGCGGTTCCATATCTGCCCATTACGAAGGCTTCAACATTTGCCGCACTGCCCCACACAAGATCCTCGCTGTAAATGGCAGCGGGCTCGGTAGTAAGGAAGTCGCTACAGCTCTGCATAGATAGGCATGCGCCTACTGCGAGAGGGAGTAAGTATTTAGCTTTCATGTTAATATTTTTTTTGTTTAGATTAGAAACCAACGTTCAGGCTGAATGTATAAACTCTTGACACCGGATATGAGTAACCGTTTGAAGAAGGGATTTCCGGGTCGAGACCCCATTTCTTCGCCGGGCTGAATGTGAGCAGGTTGTAGCCGGTGAAGCTGAGATAGCACTTGCTGAGCCATGTTGTTTTCTTGAGAAGTTTATGCTTGAAATCGTAGCCCAAAGTAAGATTTTTGAGTCGGATGTACTGTGAGTTCACAAACCAGAAGTCAGTTCCCACGAAGTTGTTGCTACCTGTCATGCCGGCGCTCTGGTGTGCGCGTGGATAGAGAGCATCGGTGTTTGTGGGAGTCCAGATATCTGTCTGGAACTTGTAGATAACGGGGAGGTAGTTTGAGTTACCGCCCATGAGGATAGCGTCAAGATACTTCTGATAGTTTGTAGCACCCTGCCAGAGCATGTTGATGTTGAATCCGCGCCAGCTTGCACTTGCGGTGATACCATAGTTACAACGGGGTTCTGTTCCGCTACCCATGCGGTACTGGTCATCTCCGTCAATCTTACCGTCGCCGTTGAAATCCCAGTACTTCAGGTCACCAGCCATGATATTAGTTGATGATGTGCGCTTAGGAGTGTTAAGTACGTCGAGGTAATCCTTATAGTAACCGAGGTTCTTGTAATATGCACCTGTGTATGCTCCCACCTGAGTTGTACGTTTGTAGGGGTTCTTGAGACTTGTCTCACTCTCATAGGGGTTGATGTTCCAACGCTCGTCGTAGATTGTGAAGTTACCGCCAACACTGAAGTTCACTTCTCCGAAACGGTCGTTGTACTGGAGTGTGAAGTCCAGACCTTTGCGGCGGCTTTCGCCGTCAGACTTAACCTGCGGGAGGCTGAGACCGAGTGGAGCAGTGTAACCTACGTTTGAAGGAGATGCAAGGTATCCCTTAGTGCTCTTGTAGAAGTAGTCGAATGAACCGGAGAGTCTGCTGTGGAATGCAGCGAAGTCAAAGCCGATGTTGAAATCACGCTGAGTGTACCATTTAAGGTCGGGGCTGGGAAGAGCACCTTCGCTGAATGTCTGGTACCACTTGTTGCCGAGGTATGCTCCGGTAGCGTTCAGACCGTATGAAGTGAGGTAAGCGTAGCGTGAAACGTTGTCAAGACCGATTTCACCGTAAGAGCCACGTATCTTGAGCTGGTTTACGTATGTATATGCAGCGCTTTCTTTCCAGAAGTTTTCTTCGGCGATGTTCCAGCCGAGTGAACCTGAGAAGAATGTGCCCCAACGTCCTTTCTTGGGAAGGTTGTCGGTACCGTCATGACGCATAGAGAGCTCGATGAGGTAGCGTGCGTCGAAGTCGTAATGGAGACGAGCCACGAGTGAAGCTCTGCGCCACTGTACTCCGTCTTCGGCACCGTTAGTAGCAGTGCTTACCGGACCTGCTACGATCTGGTCAACGTCGAGCACGTACTGTGACCTGCCGAGTGAGTTGTTATCATAGCTTGAGCCAGAAGCCTCGATACCGAATGTAGCTTCGACATTGTGCACACCGAATGTTCGGTTGTAGTTGGCAAGAAGCTGAGTATTATAATATGTGTAGAAGTTAGCTGTCTTTGAAAGTGAAGGCATGCTAACTGTATTGGGCACTCCGTCCCAGCTGTAAGAGTGAGCGGGAACTGACCATCTCTTTGCGCGCTCGCTGAGAATAGCATAGCTGGCGATACCTGTGATAGTGAGACCTTTCACTCCGGGAACAGCCCAAACAGCGTTGAATGTGCCGCGCACGTTAGTGTTTGATCCCTTATAGTAACCGCCCTCTTCTGAGATGTCAACAAGCGGGTTGTCCACAGTGCCGCTATAAGGCTGTCCCATGGGGTTTTTAGCAGCTTCCATCGGTTTTTTGTTCTGAATGTGCGACCACACATTGTAAGCGCCGGAGTTGGGTTCGCGAAGGTTAGTGATGTAAGCTTCGAGACCGGTATTGATGCGGAGACCGATTTCCTTGATATCCACGTCAATATTGGTGCGTGCATTGTAACGCTTGTATGTGTAAGCATCAGAACGGTAGATAGAGTTCTGGTCGTAGTAGCTGAGTGCTGTGTAAGCCTTAACACGCTCGCTGCCGCCGGTGATAGTGAGGAGGTGGCGAGTTTCAGGCGCAGCCTTCCGCATAGTTATTTTCTGCCAGTTTGTATCGGGGTGTCCCTGCGGGTCAGTGCCGTTCTGGAAGAGTGCGAGATCCTCGTCGCTCCAAGTTGGCTGGAGACCGTCGTAGATGTATCCCATGTTCTGGTAAACTGCAGCATCGTAAGCGTTCAGCTTCTTGGGAAGGTCAGCGGGCTGGCTGAGAGTGTAATTGAACTGGTAGTCAACGTTCACCTTACCTGCCTCACCGCGTTTTGTGGTAACGATGATGATACCGTTAGCAGCACGGGCACCATAGATAGCGGTAGCAGAAGCATCCTTGAGGACAGACATCGATTCGATGTCGGCGGGGTTCAGGTTATTGAACTCACGCTGCTCGCTGATGATGTTGTCGATAACGAACAGAGGTGTTCCACCACCACGGATAGAGACGCTTGAACCGGCATCAAGACCTGTAGAAC
>JAIDQW010000066.1:7773-10524 GCA_029062075.1 Paramuribaculum sp. | reverse complement strand
TAGGTAACCGCCCCCTTTGCCGAAGCCGCGGCGCCCCTCAGACGGGCATCGCGGCTTCGCTGCGTTTATACCTGCCGTAAGATATTCTATAATTAAGGTTATTTATTTTCTGATTGGCTTATAATTATTTACTTTTGCGGTGCATTATCTTCTGAAATCTTAACCTTGATTATTAATAGCCATTATGAAAATTCTCTATTCTCTATTAGCTTTGTGTCTCATCTCGCTTGGAGTTACAGCCGGTGAAAGAAAAAAGCAGCCAAAAATGGCGTCTAAATCGGCAACTAATCGAGTAGAATATATCATAAGAGGTACAGTTGATAATCCGGATATAAAGGAAATGTATTTATTTGACTATGATACCCGCCGTGGCATAGACACTGTAACAGTGAAAAACGGTCAGTTTGAATTCAAAGGGCAATATTCTCGTCCTGCTTATGTAAGAGTTGAAAACGGCAGACTTTACTCAAACTGTATTCTTGATTCTCTTGTAGTGGTCGATTTCAAGAACCATCGTCCTGAGTCCGGCTCAAGTCTGACAGAAAAGTATTTTGGTTTCCTGGAGGCAGATAAACAAATAGGTGATGAATTGGAGCAATTCAGTAACGAATTGCGTGCCCATGGATTTGAGCAACCGGAATTAGGTGAAATTTTCAGTCACCTATACAACAAACTTCGTCCTAAATTCATTGAACTTTACATTAAGACAATAATGGACAATCCCAATGGAGTTGGAGAAGACGCATTGATGAAGCTGGGCAATTTTCATAAGCTTTCTTCTGATGAATGGGATTCAGCTTACTCAAAGATGCCGGATTACATCAAGGAGCGGGAGTTGACAAAGAACTTCAATGACTTTTTCGCGACTGTAAGAAACTCACAGCCCGGAATGCCGTTTATTGATTTCAAGGGAAAAACAGTTGATGGAAAGGAGGCAAAGCTGTCCGATTATGTTGGTAAAGGCAAGTATGTGCTTATAGATTTCTGGGCTTCATGGTGCGGACCATGCAAGCAGGAAGCTGAAGAAACTCTTCGTCCGCTGTATGAGAAGTATAAGGACAATGATAAATTCATGATTCTCGGAGTTGCAACCTGGGACACGCCCAAAAGAACTCTCGATGCCCTTGAAAAACTCAAATATCCCTGGCCTCAGTTGATCGATGCAGGCGAAGCCCCGATGAGCCTCTATGGTTTCAATGGAATTCCCATGATATTTTTAATCGGACCGGACGGAACTATTCTGGAGCGCGAGATAAGAAGTCAGGGAATAATCAATGCAGTTGATTCCATATTCAATAAAGAGTAGGTTTATAGCCGGGGATGTTGTATATATCCCCGGTTTATAAAAAACAAACGAGGAAATGTTTTCACAACGTCTCCTCGCTTAGATAATAAACCAATCATTATCACATTTCTTGCAATGGAAAAAGTAATTTTTGCTATGTACTATTAAAACACGGTTCAGTGGAATAAGTTTATTGTTTTCTGACAAATAACTAATCTTAACTAATCCGTGCAATCAATTGGCTCACATTATTTCGTATCTTTGTAACAGAAACAAATAATAACTCATAGATATGGAAAAGAAAAAGACTGTAGCCAAGAAAGATAAGGTTGCGATTGATCCCAGGAAAGCAAAACTTGAGGCATTGACCGCAGCAATGGCAAAAATTGAGAAAGATTTCGGCAAAGGTTCGATAATGAAACTCGGTGACGAAACCGTGGAGGAGGTGGAAGTTATTCCCACCGGTTCCATCGGTCTTAACCATGCCCTCGGTGTAGGAGGGTTTCCGCGCGGCAGAATCATTGAGATTTACGGTCCGGAATCATCCGGTAAGACAACCCTTGCAATCCATGCTATAGCAGAGGCACAGAAAATGGGCGGTATCGCAGCAATTATCGACGCAGAGCATGCCTTTGACCGCTTCTATGCGGAGAAACTTGGTGTGGATGTTGATAACCTCCTCATCTCTCAGCCTGATAACGGTGAGCAGGCACTCGAAATTGCCGAGCAGCTTATCCGTTCAGCTGCCGTGGATATCCTTGTTGTCGATTCTGTAGCCGCTCTTACACCTAAGAATGAGATAGAGGGAGATATGGGCGATAAGAATGTTGGATTGCACGCCCGCCTGATGTCTCAGGCAATGCGTAAGCTCACCGGCACAATCGCACGCACAAATACCACATGCATATTCATCAACCAGCTTCGTGAAAAAATCGGGGTGATGTTCGGACCCTCTGAGACTACCACCGGTGGAAATGCCCTTAAGTTCTATGCAAGTGTGAGAATTGATATCCGTTCAAGTACATCTCTCAAGGATGGTGATGATGTTCTTGGCCGTCACACCAAAGTAAAGGTAGTTAAAAACAAGGTTGCACCACCTTTCAAGAGAGCTGAATTCGATATCATGTTTGGCGAAGGCATCTCCCGTTCAAGCGAAATCATTGACCTCGGCGTTGATTTGGATATAATCCAGAAGAGCGGAGCATGGTTCAGCTACGATGGTTCCAAGCTCGCTCAGGGTCGTGAGGCAGCAAAGAAAGTGATTCAGGACAATCCCGAGCTTGCCGAAGAGCTTGAAGATAAGATAATGGCGGCTCTCAAAGAGGGAGCTAAAACAAAACCCGCTAAGGGCAGCAAATCCAAATCAGCTGAAAAGCCGGAAAGCAAGAGTCAGGAAGACTCTGAGCTGGATGACCTTGATGATATGGACTTTGACACAGAAATTCCTGATGATTTCAGCATAGAGG
>JAIDQW010000066.1:0-7763 GCA_029062075.1 Paramuribaculum sp. | reverse complement strand
AAAGTTTTGATTATAGGAGCCGGAGGCTTCATTGGCGGATTTATCGCTGATGAAAGCCTCCGTCGCGGTTTTGACACATGGGCGGGAGTGAGAGCTTCCACATCCCGGGAGTTTCTCACCGACTCCCGGCTGCATTTTATAGAGCTGGATTACTCCGATGCCGATTCTATGGCTAAATCGTTTGCAGCAGCTCTTCCCGAAGGGGAGAGGTGGGACTGGATCGTATATAATCTCGGAGCCACAAAATGCACCAATTTCGCTGATTTCAACCGCATCAATTATATTTTTCTACAGAATACCGTGGAGGCATTGCGAAAAGCAGACATGATTCCCGAAAAGTTTCTGTTTATGAGCAGTCTCAGTGCAATCGGACCCGGTGACGAGAAAAATTACACGCCGCTCACTTCCCTTAGTATTCCTCAGCCAAACACCCGCTATGGCGTGTCGAAAATTAAGGCTGAAACCTTTTTGCAGACATGCTCCGATGTGCCCTGGATTATTTTCCGGCCCACAGGGGTTTATGGTCTGCACGAAAAGGATTATCTGATGATGATCAAGTCGATTGACAGCCATTGGGATTTCGGTGTGGGGTTCCGCAAGCAGATGCTCACATTCATTTATGTCAAGGACCTTGCCAATGCAATTTTTGACGCTCTGCAATCCGACAAAACCTTACGCAATAAATACATAATTTCCGAGCCACGAGCATACACCCAGAAGCAATTCCGCAAAATAGTAGCGAAGCAGCTGAATAAAAAGCTCGTTATTCCGGTGCGTCTGCCGCTGTGGATAACATACGCAGCCTCGGTAGTTGCAGAAAAATATGGAGTGGCGAGAATGAAACCGAGTACTCTCAACCGCGACAAATTCAAAATAATGAGGCAGAGAAACTGGGCGTGTGATGTTTCCGATGCGGTGAGGGATTTCGGTTTTGAAGCTAAATTCAGTCTCGAAGACGGCATCAGGGAAACAGTTGATGCTTATCTCGAAAACAAAAAAAATAAAAAGGAATGAGGCAGCAGAAAGTACCCTGGTGGATAATAGCTCTGATTATTTTATTAGTGCTTCCGGCTGCGCAGTTTCCAGTTCTGCTCGCAAACTGCCCGGCTGGACCGGCTATTGTGCGCACTTTGGTGTGGATATATCCTTTTTATGTTGTGGTAGCCGCTTATCTTGCCTATCTTTGCTATCCGGCACGACGGATAATCACCTGGATACTGCTCGCACTTATGGTTCTCACCCATGTGTGCGTGTGGCTTCTCGTTTATTCAAGCATAAATATCTGAAATGAAAAAGATTCTGATTATAAACGGTCCAAATCTCAACCTGCTCGGTATGCGCGAACCGGGAATTTATGGTAAGGAAACCATGACGGATGTGATTGAGCGTCTGCGCTCCCGTTTTTCTGAAGTAAAGATTGATTACTTTCAGAGTAATCATGAAGGGGCAATCATTGACCGGCTCCATGAAGCAGACAAAGAGGACTATGCAGGGGTAGTGCTGAACGCCGGCGCTTATACCCACACCTCTCTGGCAATCGCGGATGCCATTGCTGCCATTTCCCTGCCGGTGGTTGAAGTGCATATCTCCAACATAGCCGCGCGGGAGTCTATACGCCACACGTCTCTCATCTCACCAGTGTGCCGCGGAATGATAGCCGGATTCGGCACCGACAGTTATCGTCTTGGCATAGAAGCTCTTTTATGACACATACTCAAGTAATGGCTACGATAGCCGACACAAGGGCTACAGTGCCGTTTATCAAGGCACTCCACAGTGCCGGCATGATGGGAATACGCATAAACTCAGCTCATGTCGAGCCGGAGTCTATAAGAAGCATAATCTCCTTGGTGCGCGAAGTTTCTCAAGACATTAAGATTCTTATGGACACTAAAGGTCCTGAGATGCGCACCACAGCCCTTGGCAATGGTGTTGAGAGTGTTAGCCTTAGCGAAGGACACACTGTTTTGCTTACAGGTGGCAGTGCTGAAACCACCGAGCATGAGATTTTTGTTAATGTGAGGCGCATCGGTGAGTTTTTCAAGCCCGGTAACCGGCTGTTTCTGGATGACGGTGAAATATCATTGATAATCAAAGAGATAGTAGGCGGTGATTCAGTAATGTGTGAAGTGGTTAAAGGGGGAAGTCTCGGTAGCCGCAAGAGCTTGTCGGCAAGCGAGGACACCGTGTTGCCTCCGCTGCCCGCTGTGTCGGAAAAAGACAAGGTCAATATCGCTGCCGCTCTCGAAACGGGAATCGACATGATAGCCCACTCATTTGTGAGAAGCGCGGAGGATATTTCCGAGCTGCGTGACATTCTCGCCGGCACGGATACACGACTGTATGCCAAGATAGAGTGTAGGGAAGCGTTGGAGAATATGAAGGAGATTGCCGAGGCTGCAGACGGGCTGCTGGTTGCAAGAGGTGACCTCGGAGCACAGATAGCCATTGAGAGAGTTCCCGCCGTTCAGATGCGGGTTATGTCAATGTGCAAGAAACTCGGCAAACCGGTAATTGTGGCAACTCAGATTCTTCATTCAATGATGACTTCACCACAACCTACCAGGGCGGAGGTGTCTGATATCGCTTTCGGGACAAGCCTTGGAGCCGAATGGTTGCTTCTGACCGGTGAAACCGCAAAGGGAGATTTTCCCGAAGAGTGCGTGAGAGTCATGGCGGATACTATTTGTGAGACAGAAAAATATCTTGACTCATGCAGAGAGAAATAGACGACTATATCACCGCACATACCTCTCCGGAGCCTCAGCATCTAAAAGAGCTCTACCGCCACACCTGGCTCCACCGGTTGTATCCCCAGATGTGTTCGGGACACGTTCAAGGGCGTATTCTCAAGATGCTCACAGCTATGATAAATCCAAGATATGTGCTTGAACTGGGCACTTTTACAGGATATTCGGCTCTTTGCATAGCAGAGGCTATGAAACCGGGCACGCAGCTCCACACAGTGGAGATAGATGATGAAAGTGCTGACTCACTGAGAGAATTGTTCCGTACCGCTCCGGGAGGGGAAAGGATTACCCTGCATATCGGCGATGCGCTTGAAATAATTCCGAAGCTGGATTATACCTGGGACATGGTTTATATCGATGCGAACAAGCGGCATTACTGCGAGTATCTCAGTGAGGTGCTTCCGCGCCTCAGACGAGGGGGATTCATTATTGCGGACAATACCCTGTGGGGAGGCAAGATAACCGAAGGCGCCAAGGATGCACAGTCTGTGGGGATTGCCCGGTTTAATGACCTTGTGGCAGACTACCCGGGGCTTGAAGCGGTGATTCTTCCGCTGAGGGACGGACTTACACTTTTAAGGAAAATCGACTGACAATAAAACTGAAAAAGAATAATACGGGGATAATCAGAATCAGTATCTGTCACCGGACTTTGGAAACAAGCTACTTGCGCAGAGCCTTGACTATCTTGCCTATGTACTGGTGGTGCACTCCGGCGGGGAAATTGCTGTAGAAGCTCTGAATGTCGCTATTCATGCCTTCCGTCAGGAATTTGTAATGATAGAGCAATTCGCATTCAAGCACAAGAGTTGCCTCGGCATAGTAGGGAGTGCCATGCTCGGTGTAGAGTGTGTGGAGTCCGAGTGCCGCTGCTTTGTCGCCGTCTCGTCCGGAATGGCTTCCCATGTAGGCGGGAATATTTGAATGGTCCTTGTCAAATTGCATGACTGTGAAGTATTTGCTCTTCTCCATAAACTGATATGTGTATCGTCCCTCGGCAACATACACTGTAACAGTGGATGCATCTCTCTGCCATATATTGCCCAGGGCTCCCCAGCCTATAGTCATTGCGTTGTTGCTATCACGGTTGCCGGCGGCAAGGAGCAGCCCGTCGCCACGGAAGAAATCAAACGGATTTTCACTCCATTGGGTTCTTACGTCAAATTCAGTAAACGTCTTAGGCTCCGGCTCAGGTAGTTTAGCGGCTGTGCTATCCCAGCTGTTGTAGTGAATGTACTCCGGTTTCCATTTGTCCTTGGGGGTTGTTTCGCCGGCGGGATAGCCAATGCAGATGCAAGCCATAGGAATAATATTGCCGGGAAGATTGAGCATTTGTGAGAACTCCCTGACTCTGTCCATTTGCGGATATATGCCGCACCACACTGCACCAAGACCCATGGCATGAGCTGCGAGGAGCAGATTTTCGGATGAGGCTGACACATCTTCAATCCAATAATCCTGTGCATCGCCCTTGAAGGTAGCGGTTGTGTCACCGCACATCACCACAGCCACCGATGCCTCTTTAGCCATAGTCATTGTTTTGAAATTGGTGCCTATAGCGTTGAGAATAGCTTTATCGTTGATAACCACAAATCTCCATGGCTGTTTGTTGCCGGCTGTAGGTGCTGCCATCGCCGCACGGAGGAGTGTATCGATTTTTTCGTTCTCCACCTCCTGACCGGAGTATGTCCTGACGCTTGTCCGGGTCATAATGTCGGCAATGGTGGTATTATTCGCCACCACATTATTGGTGGGCGAAGAGGAGCTGATCCATTTGTAGGAGGTGAATACGAGTCCTAAAGCGAGGAGAATTATGAGATAAGTAGAATTCTTCATATATCGGTTGATATCATGTGAGTTATAAGTGGAAATTACCCTAAATTTTCAGCCCGTTTGAATAGTGAGCCTGTGGGGCATACGAACCGGCAGTATGGGCGTGAAATCACTGCTGACAGAATGATAAATAGGGCGGCAACGGCGATAATCCACCATGAGGCGGATTCAAACTGAAATGCCTGAAAGAGTTCCAGATCCATCCAGCCGATTAGGCAATCGCTCCACAGCGAAAGCATAAGAGCCGCCCAAAGAATCTTTCTGAACCAATCGAGTGCCTTGGTCGCCTTTTGCGACATGTGTATCTTGTATCCGCAAATCTGACCCATGAGTTGCTGTGCGGATCCGAGCGGACAGATGTTGGTGCAGTAATGCTGGGCTTTGCCAAAGAGGGGATAGATAAAGGCAGCTGTCAGCATAGCTAATGCCACAAGTGCCGCCGGCAGTACAAATCCGTCTGATATATATTTGAGGATAAGGGAGTAGTCGAGAAACTGTCCGCACCAGAATCCGAGTACAATCACATTGGCAATCATCTGAGCGTTATGATAAATCCTGTTTTTCACAAACAGGGGCACTATGCAGGCGGCAAGGGTAACGGCAAAGGCTATCCAGATTTTGGCGGGAGTGGACTCCGCAGGGCGGCTGTCTGTTCCCTTATAGTAAGCAAGACCTGCGTTGACATTATTGATAATCGCGGCAGAGGAGTAGGTGGCGCCGCTCACCGCGTCAACTTTCATTTTCAGGGCTTCATCAGGCGTTTTCCCGGTCCAGCTGTCTAAAATGGTTTGGGCGCGTTTGAAAAACGAAGGGCTCTCTGCATTCGGCAGTGGCTCTATTTCAGTGATTTTTCCTTTGGAAATGCGTATGTCGAGAGGCACGGGACCGGCATAGCCGCTGATAGTTCCCTGCACCAAAGCGGTGTGAATCACCGTATTGCCATCGGAGTCGGTAGTAATTGTGTCGCCGGTTGAAACAGTGGCTGTTTCATCGGTTGACGAGCTGCCGATATTGTAGCCGAAAACGGCTTTATTGACTATAATGGCTGCCGCGATAAGCATCAGCAGAGTGAGTAGGAGACTCAGTATTTTATCTTTCTTTACCATGAGTGCAAAGTTACCGAAAAATCAAAAACAGTAATTCCGATTGCCGGAAAAAAGATTTCCAAAGCAATCGGAATAATAAGACGTTAATAATCAGAGTGTGGCTCAGTTGTCGTACCTGAGGAACTTGCCGGCGGAATTAAATTTCATATCAATACCGTTTGAGAGCTCCACCTCATAGCCAGACTTATTCTTCTCAATGCCGGTGATAACCGCTTTTTTCTGATTCTGATTTACAAATGAAGCTATAGCTGCAGGAATGTATGCCGCAGGAACAGCACGGTTCCGGCTCATCTCCACATCTTTCCAATTTCCGCTGCGGTCGTATGTAATCTCACTGCCGTCGGTGAGGACAACATCGTACTCACTGATACGTCCCCATTCCTTGTCAATTTTAATGTGGCTTACCTGAGCTTTGAAATTTTTCTTCAGGTCGGCTTTGGCGGCAGCCGGAAGGATATTCACATCATGTGAATAATTATCACGGGCGGATGCGGAGAAAACTCCTGCGATAACCGCCAAAATCAATAGTACTCTTTTCATATCGCTTAATTTTTATAAGTAATTATCTAAATATCATTATAATAATTAAGCGGAAGGTTTTGTTCAAGGCTTGAGCGTGATGGGGTATTTTTTGTAGAGTACAAAAAGAGCGATGGCTCCGATAAGGGCGAAGGGCACACCGACAAGAGCCGGTGATGCGTAGCCGAAGCCTTGATGAATAGCAACTCCGCCGAGCGAAGCTGACATGGCGTTGGACACATTGAAGGCTATCTGAATACCGGCTCCTCCCAGCATCTCACCCCCTTTGGCATAGCGCACAATCAGATATTGGAGTGGTCCTCCCACCCCAAACAGACAGGCGGGGGCAAGGAAGGCGAATATAACAGAGGGAATCTTGAATGGGGCGCAGAAGTAGAGCGCGGGCATTATGACAATGAGAGTCGCCGCTATAATGGCGGTGACCAGTGATGCCGGGTAGCGGTCGGATAATTTGCCTGCTATACTATTGCCAATAACCATGCCGAAGCCAACCACTACCATAATCCATGTCATTGCCGACTGGGAGAAATGGGTCACCTGAGTCATCGCCGGTGCGATGTAGCTTAACCAGCAATACACCGAGGCTTGCCCGAAAAAGACTCCGGCATACACAAGCCACGGACCGGGCTTGGTAAGGAAGCGGAACTGTCCCTTTATACCGGTGTCCGGAAGTGGCGGGATAGCCGGCACAAATTTCTTGATAGCTATGAGTCCGGTAAGGGCACATGCTGCCACTACGACAAAGGAAACGCGCCAGTCAAAAGTGTTGGATAAGAAGGTTGCCAGCGGCACACCGACCATATTAGCCACAGTCATGCCTGCCAACACAATAGCCACTGACTCCGCCTTGCGCCCTTCGGAAGAGATCCTCTCCGCCACAATGGCGGCAGCTCCGAAGAACGCTCCGTGGGGAATGCCGGAAATGAAGCGCGACACAAGCATAGTGAAGTAGCCCGGTGATAGAGCGGTGCATATATTGCCGAGTAAAATCACGGAAACAAGCAGCAACAGCAACTTTTTCAGCTCCCATCTGCGCAGCAAAACCAGAGTGGGCGCGCCCACAGCCACTCCGGCGGAATAGGCAGTGATGAAATGACCTGCTTTGACCACAGATATACCGAGGCTGTGGGCAACATCCTCAAGTATTCCCATCATTCCAAATTCAGTTATGCCGAGAGCAAATGTGACGAGTGCTATTGAAACGAGACTTTTTTTCATTTGAAAAACAAAATTGTATTATTTGTCCAAACTATTAAACGCGAGTCAAAAAAAATAGTTTCAAAAAATCCGTCATGCCCAGCCTTGAGTGGATTGACACTAAAGATCAACGAGAATTTTACCACCGGATATATCGTAGAACCGATCGAAGAAGTCTTTGAGACGCTTGATTACCCTCTTCTTTTTCTCAGCTCGCCGGGCACCGGCATTACCGAACAAACCCATAGGGGGTAAAATATCAGCAATGCCAGTTCCGCTATCGCGGATCTGTCGCTTATAAACATCTGCGGCTGCCGACGAATAGCCTTGTGTAGAT
>JAIDQW010000065.1 GCA_029062075.1 Paramuribaculum sp. | reverse complement strand
ACTAAATACATGTGTTATGGCTATTGAATTTACAGATGCCACAGTAAAAGATATCATCGCTTCGGGTGAGCCGGTGGTAATCGACTTTTGGGCAACATGGTGCGGACCTTGTATGCGTCTAGCTCCGGTTATTGAAGAACTTGCAGCTCAGTACGAGGGTAAAGTAAAAATCGGAAAGTATAATATTGAGGAGGAGAATGAATTAAGTACAGAGTACCGTATAATGTCAATTCCAACTATTTTGTTTTTCAAGAATGGAGAGCAGATTCGAGATTTACGTCTTGCAGGTTCTCAGACTAAAGCAACTCTTGAGGCTCAAATAGAGAAATTGCTGGCTCTTTAGGAGAAGGAAATAACTATAAGGTAGTAATTACCAGACAAGTTATATTATAACCAAAAAGAGGATGCGTTTTTTACGTATCCTCTTTTTGGTGAATGGGAACTTCGGTTATCTATATTAATATAATTAGGGAGTGTCATAAAATTATGACACTCCCTAAATTATGTTTGATTAAAGACTATTTCTCAGTCTTCGATAGCTGCCTGCGCCGCTGCTACGCGTGCGATGGGCACACGATAGGGTGAGCAGCTCACATAGTTCATGCCGAGTTTTGCGCAGAATTTAACTGATGAGGGTTCGCCTCCGTGCTCTCCGCAGATACCTACCTTAAGGTCGGGGTTTGTAGCGCGTCCTTTTTCAACACCCATCTTCACGAGCTGACCAACACCTTCCTGATCAAGCACTTCAAATGGATCGGTTTTGATGATGCCGTGTTCCTTGTAGAATTTGAGGAACTTGGGGGCGTCATCGCGGCTGAAGCCGAATGTCATTTGTGTGAGGTCGTTGGTACCGAATGAGAAGAACTCAGCAACCTGTGCGATCTGGTTGGCAACAAGTGCTGCGCGGGGCACCTCAATCATTGTTCCTACTTTATACAGGATTGTCTGACCTTTTTCTTCAAATACCTTAGCGGCTGTGAGGTGGATAACGTCTGCCTGGTTCTGAATTTCCTTGAGTGAACCAACAAGAGGTATCATGATTTCGGGATGAACATCAATGCCACGTGCTTTACATGCAAGTGCAGCTTCGATGATGGCGCGTGTCTGCATTTCGGTAATTTCAGGGTAGGTGATACCGAGACGGCAACCGCGGTGTCCGAGCATAGGGTTGAATTCTTCGAGAGAGTCAACCTTTGCCTTAACCTCTTCAAGTGAAATTCCCATCTCTTCAGCCATAACCTTCTGTGTGGCTGTCTGATGAGGAACAAATTCATGCAAGGGGGGATCGAGAAGACGGATAGTAACTCCAAATCCGTCCATAGCTTCAAAGATTCCTTCGAAGTCACCACGCTGCATGGGAAGGAGTTTTGCGAGTGCGGCGCGACGTCCTTCAACATCTGATGCGAGAATCATTTCGCGAACAGCTTTGATTCTATCACCTTCAAAGAACATGTGCTCTGTGCGGCAGAGACCGATGCCCTGTGCACCGAGTTCGCGTGCTTTTTTAGCATCACGGGGTGAGTCAGCGTTAGTGCGCACAAGAGTTTTGGTGTATTTAGACGCAAGGTTCATTACTGCACCGAAGTCACCGTCAAGTTTGGGGTCAACAGTGGGTACCTGACCGTCATATACATCACCGGTTGAACCGTTGAGTGAAATCCAGTCACCTTCGTTATATACCTTGCCTCCCATTTCAACGGTCTTCGCTTTGTAGTCAACTCGGATTTCTCCTGCACCTGAAACACAGCATTTACCCATGCCGCGGGCAACCACAGCGGCGTGGCTGGTCATACCGCCGCGCATGGTTAGAATACCCTGAGCTACAGCCATACCGCGAAGATCTTCGGGAGATGTTTCGATACGCACGAGCACCACTTTACGTTTTTTCTCAGCCCATGCTTCGGCATCATCAGCAGCGAATACTATCTGACCGCATGCTGCACCGGGAGATGCGGGGAGACCCTTAGCTACAACTTTAGCGCGTTTGAGAGGGTGTTTGTCAAATACAGGGTGGAGGAGCTCGTCAAGTTTCTGGGGTTCCATGCGGATAAGCACGGT
>JAIDQW010000064.1 GCA_029062075.1 Paramuribaculum sp. | reverse complement strand
GATATGAGCCAGACTCAGTTCGGTACTTGGGCTGCTATTGCTATCCATGACACTTCATCAGTTGTGGGAGCAGGCGAAGCATATGGAACAGAAGCACTACAGATAGCCACTCTTATAAAATTGACACGTGCACTGTGGATTATCCCTCTGGCATTTGTCACAATGCTGATCTTCCGTGACAAAACGGCAAAAATATCCATCCCCTGGTTTATTTTCCTGTTCGTGCTCGCCATGATTGTAAATACCTACTGCAATCTTCCTGCTGCTGTCAGTGAGTGGTGCGTCTGGATTGCTAAGAAAGGACTTGTACTAACCTTGTTCCTTATAGGTGCGTCACTATCATTGAAGACAATCAAAGCTGTTGGCTTTAAGCCTATGCTACTTGCAATACTGCTGTGGATTGTTATAGGTGTGAGCAGTTTGCTTGTGGTACGCGCTACCATAGCCTAACTTGGGGGTGTTGAAAGCTCCACTGTCACTTGTTCCCCTTTTTCCGGTTACAATCGCGTTTGCCGGTGGAATCTTCCTTGCATCTGTCGGCTTACCTTTATGGAGTTCCGGTATATGGATTATCCTATCAATAATTCTCGCCCTGCGGCAAATGCGATATTATGCCGCTGTTGTAGCTGCTGTAGCTATAGGTCAGATTAACTTGTGGATTCAGTCTCCATCAGAAACGGCAGTCAAATCCCTTGAAGGAGATATCTTTCTGACCGCCGACATTGAAGCTGTCAGAGAAACTGAAACATCACAGATTCTCCGTGTCAAAATTATCCGCACTGGAAGGGATTCATCACAGTTGCATAAAACAGCCGGTATTCGTTCACAAATAGTTATCCCTACATTTAACCCTGCGGTATCTCCGGGTGAGAGAATATACTTCAAGGCTAAAATGAGTATTCCTGACGCTGTGGAATATTTCCCGGATCATCTTACCTATTACAAGATTCTCAAACGTCAGGGGATATTAATTTCCGGAATCGCCACACCGGAAGATATTTATATGATAGAGGATTCCCCTGCGCCATTGGCTATTTTCCCAAGACTAAAGACCAAAGTAAAAAATGCACTGCTGAGTAGTAATCTTACCGGTGAGACCAAGGAATTTCTAGTGACGGCAATTACCGGAGACAGCAATATTCTGGATAATGACACCCGTAAAACATTTGCTAAGGCGGGAACAGCCCATATTCTTGCCCTCAGTGGATTGCATGTGGGAATTATCATGGCATTCTGTTCACTTCTTTTGCTCCCTCTGATTCTTTACCCGTCTTTAAGAAAGGTAAGGACCTTGCTGATAATCCTCGCATTGTGGATATTTGCTTTCATAACCGGATTGTCTGCGTCAGCAACACGTGCAGTAATCATGGCAACTTGTCTCCTTTTGGCGACATTGCTCCAGAAAAGGCACAGTCCGTTCAACGCCTTATGTCTTGCAGCACTGGTTATTCTACTCTTTGATCCGGATGCTCTGTTCAATATCAGTTTTCAACTAAGTTTTGCCGCAGTCACCGGAATTCTTCTGTTTGGTAACAAGCTCAATCCGGTTTCACAACGCAACCGGGAGGCTTATATCACCATGGGATTCTTTACAATGAGTGCCGGTGCAATGATTGCGACCGGAGTGATTTCCGGATTTTATTTCCATACTTTTCCGGTATATTTCATTTTAGCTAATATTCTTATTATTCCATTTCTCGCGCCACTTATAGGGGGTGGAGT
>JAIDQW010000063.1 GCA_029062075.1 Paramuribaculum sp. | reverse complement strand
CCATTAATGTATCCATGATAGCAAGGGTATGCAGTGGATAAGTTTATAATACCTTCCTGAAGCAGAATAAGACCTTGTCCCGGCTTAAATGTTGAACCAGGTGGATATGCTGCCATCAATGCTCTGTCAAACAGCGGCTTATATTTGTTATTTACAAGTTCCTTGTAATTAGCTCCTCTTTTTCTTCCGACAAGAAGCGAAGGGTCATAGGTTGGAGAAGAAACCATGGCAAGAATTTCCCCGGTCTCCGGCTCAATAGCAACGACCGCCCCAATTTTATTTACCATCAATGACTCAGCATATTGTTGCAAATCAATATCAATAGCGAGTTTCAAGTTTCTTCCTGAAATAGCATTACGGTCATGTGCACCATTTTCATAGCGTCCTTGAATTTGTCCCTTCGCATCGCGAATCAGAATTTCAACACCTTTTTCACCCCGAAGGAATGTTTCGTAACTTTTTTCCACACCGAGGTCACCGGTGTAGTCACCCGGCGAATAATATGGGTCTTTGTCAATATCATTCTGTGACACCTCTCTTATGTTTCCAAGAATGTTAGCCGCCGAATTATATCCGTATTCCCTCAGAATTCTTTTCTGGATAAAGAATCCCGGATACCTATACATTTTTTCCTGCAGTTTACCGTAATCTTCGGCAGAGAGATGAGTCATGAAAGTTTGTGGAGAATAAGCAGAATAGCCTGGGTTTAACCTCCTATCTTTCATTTCTACCATTCTTTTCTCAAATTGTTCAGGTGTAATCGACAATGTCTTGCAAAAATCAATTGTGTCAAAAGGCTGAACATCTTTTGGAATCATCATGATGTCATACGCCGGCTGATTGAAAACCACTACCTTACCATTACGGTCATAAATAATTCCTCTTGAGGGATATATCGCTTTTTTTAGAAATGCGTTAGAGTCGGCATACTCCTTATATTTAGAGTCTGCAACCTGTAGATTGAATAGTCTGATTAAATAAATGCCAACAATCAGAACAATCAATCCCCCGATGATATATTTTCTTTTTTCGAGTCTATAATCTTTTCTCATTACTACGTGAAACCAAGCTATCAACAGCAAGAATTACAATCCATGTTAAGACTGTGCTGCCAACAATTCGAAGAACCAGCCTTATGGGTTGAAAAAATGAAAAAGCCTCAATAAGGTACAGGCAACTGCAAAATATGAGTGACATTGTTAACGCATATCTTGCAAAAATAGATACTCCTATACTTGCCATGGAGGGGCAAGGATCAGTTAATTCCTCCTCTCTTGGAAGATAGAGTCTAAGAACCGGTTTTCTAATAGCAGCAACAATGGTGCAACTAAGTGAGCTCATACCGGCTGTGTCAGAAAAAATATCAACAATGAGACCGATGAGAAAGGCAATTGTCAGTACCCAGTTTTGGTTAAGATCAAGCGGTAAATGAATGATTACATATATATAGGCGAATGCCATTGCCACTCCGAACAAGCAGAAATGGTTAAGCCCAACGACCTGAACAAGGATAAGAATGAGCGTAAGAAAAATGAATTTCAGAGTAGTTTTGCTCATCTGTGCTAAAACTTTTTCTTGGGTTGAATGCTGGATTTTTCCAGATTATCAATTTCTTCTTTCATTGAATCACCAATGACTCTAACCGTAGAGAGATTAGGGAAATCAGTAAAGAGTTTCACTTTCAGTGTATAAAAATTCTCATCGTGGTCTCTCATGCCTTTGATGACAACTCCGACCGGAACACCCTCAGGGAATACAGTAGAATAACCACTGGTTATTATTGTGTCACCTTCCTGAAACTCAGCATGTTTGGGTAACTCTTCAAGTATCGCAGTAGTGTAGTCACTGCCATCCCAAACCAAAGAACCAACATGGTTGTGTCCCTTAACCTTGCATGATAACCTGAAATTAGGGTTAAGCAAAGAGATGACTCTTGCAGAGTGTGGAGCAGTGAGGTTCACAATTCCTACAACACCGTTCTGGTCAACAACACCCATCTCAGGTTTTACTCCGTCAAGTTCACCTTTATTTAGAGTAATATAATTATGAGTTTTATTG
>JAIDQW010000062.1 GCA_029062075.1 Paramuribaculum sp. | reverse complement strand
TCAGCATTGGTGACAGGGCTGGACTCGGAAATGCTTATTTCTATAACAGGCAGGAAGAAGGGTATGCTATTAGTCCTTTCAATCTGTTTCTCCAGAATGTGCTCATCGATTTCCCTGAAAAGAAATTAAAACTTTTTCCGGTATATAGAAAGGATAAGACTATACCGAAACTGGTATCAAGAATTGAGTTGCTTGACTGATATCGGTTTAATGGGCAACTTCTGTGGTTAACTCTCATATATATTTGGCTGCAAAGATAAAAAGTACTATCTTTGTGCGCTATTATTCAAGCAAATCAAAAAAAATCTAAAATTATAAATGGCAACATTAGAGAAAATCAGAAGCAAATCAGTGCTTTTGCTTGTTATCATCGGTCTTGCGCTGCTTGCGTTTATTATCGGTGACTTCTTCACTTCCGGCAGAACACTTTTTGGTACCGGCACTACAATTGCCAAGGTCGGAGGACAGAAAATTGATGTGCAGGATTTCCAGCGACGTGTTGAGCAGGAAAATCAGCAGCTCCAGCAGAGAGGAGAAAAGTATGATCAGGCTGTGCTTCAGCAGAGAGTGCTCTACTCTATGGTGAGTGAGAAACTTATGCAGAAAGAACTGCAGGATCTTGGTCTTAAGGTGACTTCAGACGAACTCACTGAAGCCATGCTCGGAAGCGGCTCTTTCTATCTTGACGCTATGCTCCGTCAGCAGGGTATAGAAAGTGCAAGAGCCCTTCATGATATGGCATATAATCCTGTTAACTACGGTATTGATGAGCAGAGTGCAGCTCAGCTCAGACAGTATTGGCAGTCCCTTGAGCAGCAGATGGAAGCTTCACTTTTACAGCAGAAGTTCAATAACCTTATTCAGGGAACACTCACAGCTAATGAGCTTGATGCCAAAGCGCTTTATGACGAAAACGGTGCCACATCTCAGATCGCTTATGTTATTAAGGACTATGCCTCACTTTCAGATGATGAATACCCCGTGAGTGATGAAGAGGTTAAAGAAGAATGGAACAAAAACAAATCTTCATATCGTCTCGACATGCCACAGCGTGCGGTTAATTATATAGCTGTAGAAATAGTACCTTCTGCCGAAGACCTCGCCGCGGCTGAAGTAGCCGTGCAGGAAGCTCTTATGGCACTCAACGAACACTCTGCTACTGAAGGGCTTGTGGAAATGCCCGAATTTGTTGTTAACCGCAACAAAATTTCAGCAGCATCTATTCTTGATAGCAGAATGAAAGCATTTGCAGATTCGGCATCTGTTGGCAAGGCTGCGCTTGTAAGCCGTATCGGCAACGATTTCACACTCGCAAAACTAATTAACAAGTCTGTGGAAACCGACTCGGTAAATGTCACCCTGTTTGCTGTTGCTGCACCCCGAGCAGTAGCTGATTCTATAGTACGTGAGCTCAACGCAGGTAAGATTTCTGTTGACAGTCTTGCCGGTGTCTCAGGTGTTCAGTCAGTGCAGAAAGACCTTGAAATCTCACTTCTTGATCCTCAGGTTGCATCTGTTCGCGATGCCGTTACAAAGGCGCCTGTAGGTACATTCTTCACACCCGACACTATTTCTCAGGAAAATGTACTCGTGATGAAAGTTAATAGCCGAAAGGCACCGGTTGCAGTATATGACCTTGCTGAGATCCGTTACTCGGCGGAGCCTTCCCGAGCTACTGTAAATAAACTTGAGGCTGACCTACAGACTTTCATCAACAACAATAAGACTGCCGAGCAGTTTGTTGCTAATGCTGCCGATGCCGGTTACCAGGCATTCCCCGCTATCGTTTCCGCTTCAACTCCCCAGCTCAATGGCATAAATGCTTCGCGCGATGCTGTCCACTGGGCTATGGAAGCTAAGAAAGGTCAGGTGTCACCGATTTTCGGAGAAGAAACCGATGGTCGCTTTGTGGCTGTGGCTCTCAGCGATATATATAAGGATTACATCCCCGCAACTAACGATGATGTAAAGCAGTATCTCACATCTGTTGTTAGAAACAACAAAAAAGCTGCCGCCATCATTGAAAAATATAATGGCAAAGGAAAGAGTGTCGCTGACTACGCTTCTGTTATGGATAGCAAAGTTGACACCGCTGTTGTGAACTTCGGTCAGGTTTCTCCCTACAACCCCGGCATAGGTGGTGGAGAGTTCGCGGCTATAGTTTCTGTTACAGAACCCGGCAAGCTCACCGGTCCTGTTAAGGCTAATACAGGAGTCATTGTATTCAACATTATTAATGTTGACAAAGAAGGTCGTCCTTACAACTTTGAAGAAAATGCGATGACTTTCAACCGCACTCGCGGAGCCGCTTTGGTTGCAGATCCGAGCAGAATGTCATTGCTGCTCCTCGGCAACAAGAAAGTTGAAAACAATATGCTTAAATTCTTCCGCGACTAAGGTCCGGACATAATAAAATATTTATCGGCCCGGCGGAAAGTTTGATTACCGTCGGGCTGTTTTTTAAGAACACCTTATTTTATTACCGATGAAATCTATCAGAGAACTATATCGT
>JAIDQW010000061.1 GCA_029062075.1 Paramuribaculum sp. | reverse complement strand
GCCAAGTACCACCCCGGCAAGTGATACCGGGAGTGTTCGCAGCCGCATGGCTTCAATCCAATATCTTATCGTTTTCATCCTTTGCAGCTACTTTCTTTTTTCTTTCAGGTTTATTGAAACAATTCTTGACAGCTTCTCTTATTCTCTCACCCTGTTCGGAATCCCCGTTAAGAAGGCTTATTACACATTTAATATATTCATCCTTATTTTTCAGCCCGCACAAAGCCGCCACATTGCTTCCGGAAATCATTGATTTCTGATTATACACTTTAAGAACTCCGGCATAATCATCTGTTTCTACATATCGGCGGAACTCTCTGCAGAACCCCTCATACATACCTCTCGGATTAAGCTCATTTACCAGAGAGGCTATATGCTGCTCAAACAAATTTATATTGTTGACCTTACCATCTATGCGGTATTCAACAGTGCGTTTAACCCTATGCCTGGTGTGCATGAGAGCTTGCTGGCGTAAATCATGGCGAAATTGAGCGATAACAGATCGTTTAACCTTTTCAAAAACCTTATGCTCATCCTTACCCCTGGCTGATGCAACAGCTCTTATCACCTCCTCAAGCATCATGATGTTTTCAATTTCCGCAACCTCCGGCACCATAACCTTTTTGCCACGCAGATATTCCACTTCATGAGCATCCCTTCTGTCCCTGTCAACTATTCCGAAAGAATCGAGATGATGAAAAGCATTCAGATCATTGAAAGTTCGTGTTGCTTCAATTACTTTATTGCAACTTCCGAGTGACTTGACGGTATATTCAGAGAATACAAGAGGATAAAGCTTAGCATCAATCGAATGCACTCCGTCACCTTCTATAAAAAGAACCGGCTTACGTGCACCGATTATAGCCAGATAAACCTCATCACTCATGCCTTCCTGTCGAGGCAGAATGTCGTAATCCCAAGTGACACTTTCCGCATCATAGTCTCTCACCCATATAACCGTTGAATCCTGACTCTGAGATGCGAATTCAAGATCATGGGTTGTAAATACAAAAAGGCAGTCGGGTCGCAGAGCTTCTATTCTACTCCAGAGATTCTGCATGATAGACGGGTGCATGAACATTTCAGGACTATCCACAAAAATTGCACCATGTCGTGGAGCATACATCACAGCTGCAAGATAATAAATCGCGGCACGCTCTCCATCACTGAGTTTCAGTGCAGAATAGCTTCTCGGATCCTCCCCTCTGCTGAACAGAAATTTGCCACTCTCCACTAAAATATTATTGTCAGGAAAAAGTTTCTTCCATTCGCGAGCAATAATATCCAGCTTGGTTTTGTGGAGTTTCGCTTGGGGATTAGAAGAAAGCTCGGTCTTATATTTTATCAGATTCAGCATCTCGTCATGCATGAGAAGTGCGAGAAGTGTTTCTACTCCGTTAGCCGACTGCGGCTTAAATGCTGATTTACCGAATGTTTTGTCAAACAATTGTCCGAGGGTTGCATCCTCGTCAACGCCATATAACCCCCTGAGTGCTGACAATTGGAATGCCTTATCGCCCATTTCTTCCCTCAGAGCAGCCGTAAAACGACTTTTGCCGGCACCATTTGCACCTATAATAATAATGCGTCCGGTTTCAGCCTCTATCGTGCTGCGGGTACCATCTTTTTTCGTGGGTAGTATTATTGCCATAACTTTCTCAATATGTTTTACAACTCACCGGCACCTTCTCGCAGTATTTCCGGCGAAGAGCTGTCGGTTAGATCTATAATGGTTGAAGGAATACCGGGAACATCTCCCCCATCAATCATGAGATCAACCTTACCGGAATAATTGAGTGCCACGCAATCGGGATTACCAACAGATTCAAAAGTGCCGTCATCATCCTGCTTTACCGAAGATGTGAGCAGCGGATTACCTAATGCCTGAGCAAGAGAAGTGGCTATGGGATTGTCCGGTACCCTCACACCCACTGTTTTCCTCCCCTTGAACACTTTAGGCAGAGTGGTTGACGCGGGAAGAATGAAAGTAAACGCACCGGGAAGATTTTCTTTAAGCATGCGGAAAGACTTGTTGTCTATTCTTGCATATTCGCTCGCCTGAGATATATCGGAACAAACTATTGACAGAAATTCCTTTTGAGGGTTAATACCTTTCAGATTGCACAACCGCTCTATAGCGCCTTGATTGAGGGCGGAGCATGCTATAGCATATAAGGTGTCGGTTGGATATATAATAAGGTGTCCATCGCGTAAAGCCTCCACTGCTTCCTCGATATGCTGCTCATTTATACTCGTAGGGTATATCTTTAGAATTTTCATATTCTGTTTCCCCGATATTCTTATCAGGCTACCCACAAAATTAGGCAAAAATAGAATAAAAAAAAAGAGCTATCTCACGACACCTCTTTTCCTTAAACCTTTATCTTAATCTAATACTATGAAAAACACACACAAAAAAGTAATAACAT
>JAIDQW010000060.1 GCA_029062075.1 Paramuribaculum sp. | reverse complement strand
TCTTTATAAAATGAATCGTTTGCAATCGCTTTTCGTACGAAAATCAAATAATATTCTGTCGGTTTTTCTCACCGCAGGATTTCCTGAAAGGGATTCGACAATTGAAATTATTGAGGAGCTTAACCGCCAGGGAGTGGATATGGTTGAGATTGGGGTGCCGTTTTCCGACCCTATGGCAGACGGAACTGTAATTCAGCACAGTTCATCTGTTGCGCTGCGCAATGGCATGACTCTCGCAAAGCTTTTCGAGCAGGTAGATGAAGCACGGAAGAAGGTACCTGAAATGCCGTTTGTGCTTATGGGATACCTCAATCCGATGCTCAAATACGGTATTGAAAATGTATTTTCAAAGTGCAGCGAGGTAGGTATTGATGCGATTATCATTCCGGATCTGCCCTTTGCTGAGTACATGAGGGAATATAAGCCTCTGTGCGAAAAGTACGGCATAGACCTTATCATGCTTATAACTCCCGAAACGAGCAACGAGCGCATACATCTGATAGATGATAACTGCTCCGGCTTCATCTATATGGTTTCCACAGCATCAACCACAGGAACCAAAGACAGATTCACCCCTCAGCAGGTTGATTATTTCAGGCGTATCGCCGCCATGAAGCTAAGGCATCCCCGCCTTATAGGCTTCGGAATATCCAACCCGGCGACCATGACTGATGCCTGTGCTAACTCCTCCGGTGCAATTATCGGCTCGCTGTTCATAAAATGCATTGAGAGGAATCCGACTATCCATGCTGCAGTCACTGATTTGCGCACAACCCTCGGAGTAAGCAAATAACACCCGGCATCATGAAACAAATGAACTCACACCTGAGGCAACTGTTCTAAAAAATTGAACAGTTCAAACGGAGGGTAATCGCCATGGCTCTAAAAATCACAACTCAAAAAAACCGAGGCGGATTTCTCCGCCTCGGTTTAATTATTTCTTGGGATGCGATTTTTTCACATTACGCGCTACTTTCAGCACAATCAATCACGTCGTGCCTATGTCAACTTTTCCACTCAGTGGCTGTAGCGACCGGTTGTGTTTAGATATTGGGCTTCCGATAGTCTGAAGACACCGTATGCAGCGATATAATCTTTCTGAGCCTGCCGATGGAGAGTCTGGGCATCAAGTAGGTCGGTGATAGTGCTCATCCCTGCCTCATAATATGCCTTATTAAGACGGAGATTTTCTTTACTCTGGTCAATAGCTTCTGCGGCAATCACCATTTTTCGATGGGCTGCTGTCAGATCGTCCCATTTGTCCGCCATCTCAATCTCGAGTTTCTGGCTGAGATTATCAAGCTCTGTGCGCGCATTTGAAAGTTCCAGCGATTTCCGTTTTATGGCGTGCGAGCCGCCCCACCAACCGGAAATAGGCACTGAAACAGTCACCATCACGCCTCCGAAGTTGTGGTTCTGATTGAAAATATCGTGGTAAAACCAACCGGCTCCTACCCCGACTTGAGGGAGCAGACTCCCGGTTTCCATTTTCTTCTCAAGTTCTTTTGCCTCAACGTTTTTCACGAGCAGCCGATGGTCGGCTGTCTGACCTAATGCTTCTGATGCTGAGATGTGGAGAGTTGATGGATAGTCGGGTACCGTCTGAGGTACAACTTCGTTAATATCTGCTTTGGCTTCAGCTCCTAAACCTATCTGCTGAGCCAGAAGCCTTTTCATCAGTTCAATTCCATTGTCAAGATCCACAAGATCTGCCTGATAGCCGTTTCTCTTCAATTCGACTTTCAAAAGATCGTTTCGTGTGACAATCCCCGCCACTTCAGCTGCCTCAACCTGACGGGAAAGAGAGTCAAGGAGCGTGATAGCGCTCTCTACTGTCTGTTTTTCAGCTTTAAGCGTGACGAGTTGCCAATATATTGCCTCTGTCTGGAGCTGCACATTATCCGCACTTTGCTCCTTACGGATGCGGGCTGCCTCCTCGCCTACCTTGGCGAGTTTATTTCCGTTGACAATTCTCCCGCCTGCAAACACAGGTTGCAGAGCCCATATACCTGCCGTCTTGCCTTTATTGATTATACCGAGCGAGAACAAGTTTAGCACATCATATTCAATGACGTTGTGATGAGTCTTGAAAGCAGAGGCTCCTGCTGTTATTTCGGGGAAATATTTTGTGAAAGCCTCTTTCCGTTGCTCCGACGCTGCCTGAAGGTTATTGTTAGCCACGCGGATTTCTGCGTTGTTTTCGAGCGCGAGAGCCTTGCACTGCTCAAGTGTGTACACTGAATCTGCCTTGTTCTGACCCTTTACGGGGACACCCGCATAACTCAGCAAAGCGGCTCCAAATATTATATATTTTACGAATTTCATAATTGCTTTGATTTTGAGAAGAAACGAGACTTTACATGAGGTGCGTCTCAAGCGGCTCGGGAAGAGGTTTGTCAGCACCTTTCTGGTGAGATTTCATAATGCTGTATGCAACGGGAATAACGGTGAGGATGAAGATCATAGTTATCGGAGTTCCCCAGAAAATCACCACTCCCATAGGTTTCCACAGTGCGCTGCTTCCGGTAACCATTGGAAGGACACCCATTGTTGCAGCTGCCGAAGTGAGGAAAATCGGTCTCATTCGACGTTTTGAGGCATTGAGCACGGCGTCGTGCACCGTCTGTCCCTGGTTGCGAAGTTCCTCGGCATAATCAAGAAGTACGATAGCGTTTCTCACCAGAATACCCATCAACGACACGATACCGAGAACGCACGTGAGTGAAAGCGCGGTGTTCTGGACGATGAGACCGAAAGCTGCGCCCGGAATGCAAAGAAGGAGCGAGCACAGGAGCAGTGCAGAGGTATCTGCCTGAGCGTAATGGAAAAGAAGAATGAAGAAAATAATTGCCACTGCCATCGCCAGCCCCTCAAGGATCTCAGGCAAAGTATCCATGGTGTTTTCCCATTCACCGCCACGCTCAACGGTTACTCCGGATGGAATCGTAAGATGTGCGATACTGTCCATAAGTGCCTCGGTGCGGTCTATCACATTTATGTTGCGTTGCACTTCTGCCATCACCGAAACAGTAGGAAGTCCATTATAGTGATTCAGCATACCGGGATGCCATTCAGGCACGACCGATGAAATCTGACGGAGAGGCACAGTGCCTAATCCTATGACAGGCATCGGTTCATTTTCGAGATCGGAGATATTTCCGAGACGGGACGTATTGGTTTTGAGTGTCACGGGAATTCCGTAATCACCTTCCCATACTGTTGCCACAGGTACTCCGGATGAGTAGCGCATGGCAAGTGAAGTTTCCATTAGTGTGGAATTGAGCCCAAGTCGTTCCGCACGTGTCTTGTCGGGAATAACCATCGCCGAAGCGAGAGGATTTCCGAGAGAAGTGCGCACGTTGCGAAGTCCTGGAACATGTCTTGCTATATCGGCAATAGAATCGGCAAAAGCCTGAAGGGAGGCAGGATCCTCACCTTTTATTTTGATCTGTATCGGATATGATGCGGTAGAATAACTCAATTGTTTGAAGCGCACGAATGCATCAGGGAAGAAACTTTCGTATTTCTCGGTATATTCGTTGAGTACATCAATGGTTGCCGCATTGCTTTTGGTATTGACGATGAACTGTGCGAAATCCGGTCCACCTACCTGGGGTGCATAGGTAGCCTGGAAGCGCGGCGACGAACAACCGTGGAACGATGCAATTGAAACAACTCGTGGATCTTTAGAAAGAATCCGTTCTAACGAGTCGGCAACTTCGGTAGTTCTTTCTACCGAAGTTCCTGCCGGGAGAAAAATTTCTACTGCAAACTGGTTGCGCTCGGCGATAGGCATGAGTTGTAAAGGACGCGAAATGAGAAGCCATGCGCCCACAACTATACATACC
>JAIDQW010000006.1 GCA_029062075.1 Paramuribaculum sp. | reverse complement strand
CCTCCACTTAATCCGACAATTATTTTATCTCTTCTGAAACTGTCGGTAAATTTCTCGATTTTATCTTCGAATGTCCTTTTAATACTCATTTATTCTTAAAAAGTATTGCTTTATCTTTTTCAATTAACGGTTTAGCAATATCTTCGGGAATAAATTTCCAGTTATTTATGGTGTCCGGAGCCAATACACCTTTTTTTCTGATCTCATTCAGCATATAATATCTTAAATCCTGATCGGTAGAAGATATAATTCTTGAAGGTAATTCGCAGTGAGGAATTTTGGCTCCTTTAGTCATTAGATCTCCACCGCCATTTCCTCTATATGAATTAACAGCAACTGAATAGTCTTTATCAAAATCAAAAGGCTTTCCATCTGATAGTGATATTATCTTAACCCTCTCACCCTTAGGTTTAGTAATGTCAACAGTGTAGATAATCCCGGCAGCAGAATCAAAATTGTAAGAAGGATTTTTGAAAGAATGATTATCTGTTGAGAATAAAAGTAAATGTCCGCTTTCGGGATCATCAATCCATATACTGTAAGATTCTTCGAGATAGTCTTTTATCTCCTGACCGGACATGCGCATGGTATATAAAAGATTCTCATACTTATATAGGTTGAACATATCACTTACTCTGACCGGACCACTTTGTATCACCGCATCCTGGGATAATGGTGCAGCGAAACTAATATCAGCACCGGTTATGTCAAGTTGGAGAGAGTGAATAAGATCTATAAAAGATGAAGGGCCAAAAAATGCATCTTTACTGCAAAAATCACCGGTCGCGGTACCAATTTGTCGAGAAACAAAATCGTCAATGGTGTTATAACTCTCACTGAATTCTTCCATATACCGAGTTGATGGAGAAATGTTGTCTATTGGATAGATTTTTCCATTAACTGATTCCTTTTGCCGAACACCATTTTTGTCACGGCTGAGTGTAACTTCGACCATTGCAACCGCATTAGCGTTGTTAGCGGGGTTTAGAACCACAACCGAGTCACCGTCAGAATTAGCAACCACCTTATTAAAAATTCGATGATCATGACCGGAGAATACAATGTCAAATCCGGGAACTGTCTTTGCAATCTGAAGAGAAGCGTTTTCATGATAATTGCCCGTTTGTCTGGAATAATCATTACCGGAATGAAAGAGACCTATTATCAGATCCGGTTTTTCCTGCTCTTTGATTATTTTAATCCATTTACCGGCGCACTCTTCCATATCCTCAAACTGTAGTCCACTCCATAGATTCTCCGGCAGCCACGCTGGGATAGCAGGAGTAATGAGTCCGAGAACTGCAATCCTTACCCCATTCTTATTAATAATTTTGTATGGTTGGAGATAAGGTTTTCCGGTCGATGTCTTTATGATATTAGCTCCAAGAACCGGAACGGAAGTCTCGGCTATCCATCTGTCATATACTTTGTGACCTGTTTCCACATCGTGATTGCCTATTGTAGCTGCATCATACTTGAGAAAGTCATAAATCCTCGATGCAATATGTTTGGAATCGGTGTCAATGAAGTTATAATAATATACAGTTGGCTGACCTTGTAAAATGTCTCCAGCATCAAGTAAAACTGTATTTTCTTCGCCTGAAGTATTTCTAACCGAATCAACAAAAGCGGTTACCCGCGCAACACTTCCTCCCCAAGGAGTACGTGTTATGAAATTATAAGGAAAAAAATTACCGTGAACATCAGTAGTCTCTATAATTTTGAGACTTACTTTATCATTTTC
>JAIDQW010000059.1 GCA_029062075.1 Paramuribaculum sp. | reverse complement strand
GCTCAAGAGACTGCTCGCTGTTGCCGACAACTCCCACAGTAGCCTTACAAGTTGCAAGAACTTTGCGGGTTTCGCCTGAAGGTAATTTGATAATCGCATAGTCCCCTTCGCGAGACACAAGCTGAGCGAAGGTGCCGGCAGAACGTGCCATGAAGGCTCCCTGACCCGGACGGAGCTCTATTGCATGAATGAGAGTACCGACAGGAATCTTGTTCAGCGGGAGGGCGTTGCCGACCTCCGGAGCTGCTTCGGGACCGCTTACGACTGTTGCGCCGACCTGAAGTCCGTTGGGTGCGATAATGTAGGATTTTGCTCCGTCAACGTAGTAAAGGAGTGCGATACGAGCTGAACGGTTAGGATCATACTCGATTGATTTTACTACAGCGGGCACACCGTCTTTGGTTCTCTTGAAGTCGATAATGCGGTATTTACGCTTGTGACCACCACCCATATAGCGGTTGGTCAGATGACCTTCGGCATTGCGGCCTCCGGTTGATTTTTTACCGACGGTAAGAGATTTCTCTGGCGTGGTAGCAGTGATGACTCCTTTGAATACGCCAATAACTTTGTGTCTTTGCCCCGGTGTTGTGGGCTTGAATTTTCTTACTGCCATTGTTTATTATATGTTGCTGTAAAAGTCAATTGTCTGACCTTCACCTACGGTAATGAACGCCTTCTTGTAAGAATTTGTCTTACCGCGGAGAAGTCCGCTCTTTGTCCAGCGGCTTTTATTTTTGCCGCGTACCACTGCAGTATTAACTGCAACCACTTTAACACCATACAGTTTCTCTACCATCTCTTTGATCTGGTACTTGTTGGCATCCGGAGATACACGGAATGTATAGCGGTTGAGCTTATCTGTAAGCTTGGTTGCTTTCTCTGTGACGATAGGTTGTATTGTCATTTCCATTGTGTCTGTCTCCTGTGGTTAAAGTTTATTGATAACATCAAGGCTACCCTCCGTTAGGATTATAGCCGAGCTGTTCATTATTGCATAGGTGTTGACGTCACATGCCGTAATGATTTGGGCATTAGGCACATTTCGAGCCGACAAATATACGTTTTTATTCTGAGAGGGTAAAACCACGAGGATTTTTTTGCCCTCCGCTTGTAAATTTTTAGCAAAATTTACGAATTCTTTAGTTTTCGGAGCCGCAAAATCAAAGTCTTCAACGATTTTGATCTGGTTATCCTGAACCTTATAAGTGAGCGCGCTCTTACGGGCAAGCTGTTTAACTTTCTTGTTCAACTTGAAGCGATAGTCACGGGGACGGGGACCGAAAACACGACCACCACCCACCAGAACAGGTGAATTGATGTCACCGATACGAGCGCCGCCGCCACCTTTCTGCTTGTGAAGCTTACGGGTTGAGCCTGACACTTCGCTACGCTCCTTACTCTTGTGAGTGCCCTGACGCTGATTTGCCAGATACTGCTTCACATCGAGATATACTGCATGCTCATTGGCATCAATTGCAAAGACCTGGTCGTTGAGCTCTGCCTTTCTTCCGGTGTCTTCTCCTTTAATGTTGTATATAGCGAGTTCCATTATTTCTCAATTTTTACGATTGAACCTTTACATCCGGGTATTGAGCCCTTGATAATAAGCAGATTGTGTTCAGGCATAACGCGAATAACGCGAAGATTCTGCACTGTAACATTCTCATTGCCCATCTGACCTGCCATGCGCATACCCTTGAATACCTTCGCCGGGTATGAACAAGCACCGATTGAACCGGGAGCGCGGAGACGGTTGTGCTGACCATGAGTGCTCTGACCTACACCACCGAAACCGTGGCGTTTTACTACACCCTGATAGCCTTTACCTTTGGATGTTCCCTGAATGTCAACAAAGTCATCCTCACCAAAAACACTGTCAACTGTGATAGTGTCTCCGAGCTTAATCTCGCTATCAAATCCCTTGAACTCGGCCAAGTGTCTCTGTGCTTCTACTCCCGCTTTCTTGAAGTGACCGGCAAGAGGCGCTGTGGTGTGCTTCTCCTTTTTCTGGACGAAGCCAAGCTGAAGAGCGTCATAGCCGTCGGTGTCAGCGGTTTTTACCTGAGTAACTACACAAGGACCTACTTCGATAACAGTGCACGGCACATTTTTGCCG
>JAIDQW010000058.1 GCA_029062075.1 Paramuribaculum sp. | reverse complement strand
CCTTATTGCCAGCCTGCTTCATCGCTTTAATTATCGGCAAAAGAGGAGCCACTCCCACACCACCACCGCAGCAAACAACAGTGCCAACTTTTTCAATGTGAGTTGCTTTGCCGAGCGGTCCGACAACATCAACAAAGGATTCTCCGACCTCAAGGGCGCAGATTTTGCGAGTAGAAACTCCAATCTGCTGAATGACAAGCGTGATTGTGCCTTTTTCCGGATCTGCGTCAGCTATAGTAAGCGGTATTCTTTCTCCGCCTTCACAAGCACGCACTATAACAAAGTGACCCGGTTTGCGTGAGCGGGCAATAAGCGGCGCTTCCACAACCATGCGGACAACATTTTCCGAGAAATGCTCTTTTTCCTTAATAATAAACATAATATGATGGTGGGTGGTATAAATTTTCTATGTTTTATGCAAATATAGTAATAATATTGTATGTTTTAATTAACTTTGCGATAGATTAAATAACCAATTAATTATTTGTAGCATGAAAAAGATATTTTGTGCGGCGGCAACCATAGCTCTTGCCGCTTCAGCATGGGCAGCTCCGGTGCATCCGGACAGCACCGGATTCAAATTCACAGATGTGAAAGTGGTAAAGACAAGCCCTGTTCGCGACCAGAACAAGTCAGGAACATGCTGGTGCTTCTCAAGTAATACTTTCTTTGAGAACGAAATCCTTCGCAAGACCGGCAAGCCTGTTGACCTGAGCGAAATGTTTGTAGTGTGGCACACCTACGATGACAAGGCTGACAAGTATATCAGAACCAACGGTAAAATCAATTTCTCCCAGGGTGGCAGCGGACTTGACGTTCCCTATGTATGGGCAAAGTACGGTGCTGTACCTGAAAGTGTATATGCCGGTTTGAACTACGGTGAGGATAACCACGTTCACGGTGAACTTGAGGCAGGTATGAGCGGCTATCTCAATGCAATTAACCGCAAGCCTAACCGTCGCCTCTCAACCGCATGGCGCAACGGTCTTCAGGGTATTCTGAATGCATATTTCGGCGAACTTCCCGAAACATTTGAGTACGAGGGCAAGACCTACACCCCGAAGAGTTTCGCAGAATCACTGAAAATCAATCCCGAAGACTATGTTGCGGTGACATCTTTCACTCACCATCCGTTCTATGAACCATTCGTTCTTGAGGTTTCAGACAACTGGCTGTCAGGACAGTATCATAATGTGCCTGTCGAGGAGATGAAAGCCATCGTTGACAACGCTATTGAAAACGGTTACTCTGTAGCCTGGGCTGCTGATGTGAGCGAAGGTGGCTTCAAATGGGCAAACGGTTATGCAGTTATGCCTGCCGCTAAAAAAGAGGCTGACATGGAAGGGACCGAACTCAGCCGTTGGGTGAAACTCAGCGCAGCTGAAAAAGAGAGATCAAAATATGATATCAAGGGTCCGGTGGAAGAGATCAAGGTGACTCAGGAGATGCGTCAGGATATGTTTGACCGTCAGGAGACTACCGATGACCATGGAATGGTAATCGTTGGTATCGCAACCGATCAGAACGGCAACAAATACTACAAGGTTCAGAACTCATGGACAGACAACCAGATTTACGGTGGTTATTTCTATGTTTCAGAGCCTTACTTCCTTGCCAAGACAATGGATATTTATGTGAACAAGGAAGCTGTGCCCGCTGCTATTGCCAAGAAGATGGGCATCGCAAAGA
>JAIDQW010000057.1 GCA_029062075.1 Paramuribaculum sp. | reverse complement strand
AAAGCATCACCGCTGCCGGGCAATCTGAAAAATGCCGACGAGCTTGTGATTCTTGCCAACGGTCCGTCACTCAACAGCACTGTTGAGCACCACCGCAACTTTCTTGACAGCCGCACACTCCTTGCCGTGAATTTCTGCGCCACATCGCCAATGTTCACTGAGCTGAAGCCGGAGCTTTATCTTATTGCCGACCCGCTATTCTGGATTGTTGATGAAAAAAGAGAGTCGCTTTTTGGAGCACTTGCCCAGAAAACCGACTGGAATATGCACCTTTTCATGCCGGCGCGTTCTAAGGTTGACAAAAAGTGGCGGCAGATAATCGAATCGAATCCGAACATAACGGTGCATATCTACAACACCACTCCCATTGAAGGATTTCCCTCCTTTACAAATTTTATTTACCGCAAAGGCATAGGAATGCCCCGCCCTCACAATGTGCTCATTCCGTCTATAGCCACAGCACTGAGAATGCCGTTCAAGAAAATATATCTTGCCGGAGCCGACCATTCCTGGTTACCGGAAATCACCGTTACGGAAAACAACGAGGTGCTGATGCACCAGAAGCACTTCTACGACAAAGGCTCCTCAAAGGCGGACACGGTTAAGCAGGAGAACCTATCCACTGCAAGGCTTCACACCATTCTATACCACATGCATGTGGCATTCAAGGCGTATTTCACCTTACGCGATTTCGCCGACAAGCTCGGCAAGAAAATCATAAACATTACCCCCGGAAGCTATATTGACGCATTTGAAAGAATGAAACTAACAGACAATGGCGGGATGCGTGACGGCATCGCCATTCAGGCGCGATCAGGCTCCACACGAATGCCCTCCAAAATTCTCCTCCCCTTTGAGGGCGATACCCGCATCATTGACATCATTATTGAAAAAATCAAGAAATCGTGCCCGGACAAAACCATTGTTGTCGCTACAACCGAAAATCCAGCCGACAATATTCTTGAAGAGATAGCCAAGGAGCATGGTGTTGAATGTTTCCGGGGCAGCGAGGATGATGTGCTTGCACGTTTTATCGGTGCGGCAGATAAGTTCGGGCTCGACAGAATTATTCGTGTGTGCTCCGACAACCCCTTCCTGCAGACCGATACCTTCGGCGAGCTTT
>JAIDQW010000056.1 GCA_029062075.1 Paramuribaculum sp. | reverse complement strand
GTAGAACCTTTGCCCCACACACGCAGAGTCTGGGAACCGTCATGCTCCACTCCCATACAAATTGTTTCGTGTGACACGTAAGCTGCCGATGAAACTACCGGTGTAGATTTCTTGGAGCATGCTGATACCAAAACAATAGCAGAGGCACATAAAATAGATCGAAAAATATTTGGTTTCATATTTTAATAAGGTTTAAGTTTTAGAATCTATAATCAGTATTCATATCCTAGTCTGATACAGAAAAAGCTGGTAAATTTCCCGACTCTGTCACCGGAAATATCAGCAGTAGCGATGTTCTGACCCATGTATGAAAAAGCAAGTGTGAAAGCTTGTCTGGGTTCTCCAATTCTCATACCTACAGAAGGACGGAACATAAAACCATCTCTGACGCTTCCACCAATCTCCATACCCCAGTAAGGGACAACTTTACGGTATAACCCAGGAATCATATTACCTCTTGCTGCAACAAAAATGGGCAAACCCCATGACGATTTATGACGTCTGAGATGTTTCTGTTCTATATATGATCGTGCACCAAGTCCTACACCAAACTTCAAGAATTGATTCATACGGTATCCGACAGTAAGATCAAGCTCTCCTACTCCCATATTGTGCCCGGACAGGTGAGACGAATATCCACCGAGAAATTCGGCCGCTACCCAAAATCCCCTATCATATTCCGTATATATTTCCTGATTAACATCTTTCCCCACTTGTGGAATTCTTTTTATTTGGTTATTCTGGGAAAATGCGTAGAAAGATGAAACAAGAAGTGTTAAGACAATGACTGTATTTTTCATATCATTACTGCTTAAACACTAATTACCAGCCGGAACGGAGAGAACGAACTATACCGTCTTTTTCAAGTTTTTTTCTCAGGTCAGGAACATTTACCTGAACAGTCTGGGAAACATGAAAAACTTTTCCGGCTTTCATAACCTTACGAGTATCATCAATAATGTCAACGTATGAATTTGCAGCGCCACTATTAAAGAAATCGTTGAAATAATCGGCATAAGCGCTTTCCTTGTCAGCTCCTACGAGAGCGGGATGAGAGGTTGAAGCATCAAAAGAATTAGTATTTGATTTGTCAGCATATCCCCTGAATAATACACCGCGGACCGCACATCTGCGAATATCGTCCTCTGTTACTTTATCTGCTTTCTTTGCCGAGCATGTAACTGTTAGAAGTGGTCTTCCACCGTTACCAACTCCCTCACCATGAATAGAGACTTCCATTACTTCCGGCTCTTTAGCCATTACTGCACCTGCCATGAGCATGATGCAGCTCAACATCAACATTATTTTTTTCATTTTCACAGGGTTTTCCCGGATTTTGTCGAACGATTTTTTTATTTCTATATGCAACAAAGACGTCTATTGGTATCTTCCAATAAACGCCTCTTCCACCAACCATGACTTATTTATTTTCCAATCTTTGCTGTCTATATATGCTTTCTTTTACTACAATGAACCACCCCGCAGCAAGCTACGGGGTATCTAGCCCTGGCTTCTTCCTTCTGAACGCTGCAAGCAGCGGGGAATTAAACCCACAAGAGATTAAAGCTGACTTTTAAACCGCTGGACAGTGAATTTTAGTCGTCACTAACCGCCCATTGTTTTATCCACC
>JAIDQW010000055.1 GCA_029062075.1 Paramuribaculum sp. | reverse complement strand
TCAGGAGTCTCGTGGGCTAGGATATGTGTATAAGAGACATGGAATGGAGAGGATCCGATAATCTCAGCAAGTTGCATAAGCCGTCCAGACACAACCTCTGTCACAGCCATTCTATCCATTGAAAACGGCACGAACCAGTTAGCCACCTCGTTGAAAAACGGGAAACCCTTCAGACCCGAGAATGTTGCCATCATCAAATCTGCTCCGTCGCTCTGCAGTTCGGTAAGTTCCTTCAATTTATCTGTGATGCCGCTTTTGTCAAGAAGCTCCTCCCACTCAGGGTTATCCTCAAGTGAGGTCAAGTCCATGTCAGCCGAAAGGTCTCCAAACTTCTGCAAATCGGGTCTCAGCTTCATCATAGCCGGGAATACCTCAGTCTGAAGTTTGTTGGTTATCCTCTCGGTATCTCTCGTTCTGACAAACTGCATTGCCACAACCGACAAATCCTCATTCCAACTATGCTTCTGTTTCATTAAATCGAGCATTCCTTGAAGCTTTACACCTACCGGCACATTTCGCTGACACCAAAGAATCAGAGTGAAAGCTATCAGCGCGGAAAGCCTCAGCCGCTTACCGTTTTCATTTATATATACCTTACCGAGTGTCATGAGCCTACGCCCCTGATAATATTCCAGTCCACCGAGCATCAGCGCCCAAATAATCTGTTCCCTGGCTTCGGCAGGCTGAGTATCATCAGTAACAAACTTCTCTATCTCCGCATACTCCTCCGATGATAAATCGTTATATGACCACACACGATTAAATATGCGTGTGAGAGTCTCCTCCATCAGTCTCCTCACAGACTCTCCGTTGGAATTCTCAGCATCCTTTTTTCCGGTGAGGGCAGCGAGCCCAAGCAAAGAATTGTACTCGTTCAGCTTTTCGAAAAGCTGCCCTAACGAATCCTTCTGCATCTTCTCGAATCTATATTTTGAGTAATATATCTGTGGAGAATCTGCCACACGACTGTTATGTAGCGCACAGTCGGCAAGGCTGATAGCCTCAGCAGCTATTTCAGCCCTCATCAGCGGCCGTGCAGGGTCAGGAGCTCCTGCAAGCGCATAAGCGCATAGAGCATCATATTGAGTGCGCAACGCCCTTGCCCTGTCAATCCACTGAGGATGTGACCCCAGCATATTGTCAAGGGTATCAAACATTCTTCCGAACCGACCCGCAACAGCATCCTGCGCCACGCTACTGCGCAAAGCTGCCATATTATTATCTGTCATCTGTTATTATTTTCATTAATTTAATTACAAATGTAGCAAAAACAATGCCATACACCTCACGCACATTGCTCCATATAAAATATTTGTCGTATCTTTGCGCATATATGAACACCTTGACGTAAGAGGTTCTAAGTATAAACAAACGAATATGCCTAAAATGTCACAGCGCGGCGAAGCTATGCCCGCGTCACCTATACGAAAACTTGTTCCACTTGCAAATGATGCAAAAGCAAGAGGTCTTAAAGTATATCACCTGAATATCGGTCAGCCTGACCTGCCATCCCCACAGGAAGGTCTTGACGCTCTTAAAAATATTGACAGGACTACCCTTGAGTACAGTCCCTCCGAAGGTATTCTGTCACTCAGGAAAAAACTCGCCGAGTATTACCACCGCTATAATATAAATGTCGATGCCGACGACATCATTGTTACAACCGGTGGCTCTGAAGCAGTGCTGTTCGCTTTCATGGCATGTCTTGACCCCGGTGATGAAATAATCGTGCCTGAACCAGCTTATGCCAACTACATGGCATTTGCAATTTCAGCCGGTGCAAAAATCATAACTGTTCCATCATACATAGATGAAGGCTTCGCCCTTCCTCCGGTGGAGAAATTCGAAGAACTGATAACAGAGCGAACCAAAGGTATTCTAATTTGTAACCCTAATAATCCAACCGGCTATCTTTATACTCAGAAGGAGATGAATCAGATAAGGGATATTGTCAAGAAATACGACCTGTTCCTTTTCTCCGATGAAGTTTACCGCGAATTCTGCTATACCGGAGCACCATACATTTCTGCCTTCCACCTTCCCGGCATTGAAGAACAGGTTGTGCTGATTGACTCTGTTTCTAAACGTTATAGCGAGTGTGGTATAAGAATAGGTGCTTTGATAACAAAGAATGAGCATCTCAAAAGGAATTTCATGAAATTCTGTCAGGCGCGTCTAAGTCCGCCGCTGCTTGGTCAGATAGTTGCCGAAGCCTCTATTGATGCCGATAGAGATTATCTTTTGATGACATATAACGAATACGTTGACCGTCGAAAATTCCTTATAGACGGCATTAACCGTATCCCCGGATGTTACTCCCCCATACCTATGGGTGCATTTTACACTGTCGTGAGCCTGCCGGTTGATGATGCCGACAAATTCTGCGAATGGTGCCTTAAAGAGTTTGAATATGAGGGTGCTACTGTATTCATGGCTCCGGCAAGCGGCTTCTACACTTCGCCCAATGTAGGCAAAAATGAAGTGAGAATGGCATACGTCATCAATAAAGAGGACCTTGGCAAAGCGCTGAAGGTGCTTGCTGAAGCACTTAAAGTTTATCCCGGTAGAACAGATAACGCGGCAAAATGAGGCTTGAACTCGCAATGGCAGGTCGCCTGAGCCTTAAGGCGCCGGGAATTCCTGTAGCCGTTGCCGGCATTGCGCTGTCAGTTGCAGTAATGCTGCTGTCGATAGCAATTGTATCCGGGTTCAAGCATCAGATCAGAGAGAAAGTCACCGGATTTGAACATGAAATTTCAATTTATCCGGGTATTGATTATTCCGAAGAGTATGTCAACAATGGCATTCAGCTTAATGACTCACTCGCAGATATAATAAAAAGTGTAGCTCCCGATGCTGAAATTTCTCTTGAAATTCGTCAGCCGGCTATTTTCAAAACCGATAATGATTTTGAAGGTATTGTAATCAAGGGGGTTGACAAAAACGGGAACTCCTTTATCACCAATCAGATAACGGAGGGTGAAATGCTTGACTGGGGAGGTGAGTTTGATACGTATCCGGTTGTTATTTCAGCTTCAACAGCAGCTGCATTGAATCTTAAAATAAATGATGCTGTAATGGCTCATTTTTTCATCGGTGAAAATCTTTATTCACGCAAGCTTAATGTTGCCGCCATTTACAACACACATTTCGGTGAATATGACAAAACATACGCCTTCGCACCGATTGAGTTGTTACAGAAAATATGCAAGGTAGATAGTGTGACAGGCAGTTCGGTGAGCATAAACTGTTCAGGTGCTGATATTGAGCAGACAGCTCATAATCTTAGACTCTCTCTCTGCGGGCTCAATGAGATAGGTAACGGTAATTATCCGCGATATCGAATTGAAACTATCAATACCACCGGTGCGATGTACTTCAACTGGCTGGAATTGCTTGACACAAATGTCATCGTCATTCTGCTGCTTATGGGATGTGTTGCCGGATTCACACTGGTATCATGTCTTTTTATCATTGTATTGGAAAGAGTCAGAATGATAGGATTGCTTAAAGCACTCGGAGCTACAGACGGCATGATAAGACGCATTTTCATATATATGGCTTGCCGTCTGGTGAGCAGAGGGCTGATTATCGGCAACCTGTTTGCACTGGCGGTGCTGTTTGCCCAAAAGTACTGGCATATCATTCCGCTTGACCCGGATGCCTATTACCTCAATTATGTTCCGGTTAACATCAACTGGGCATCAATTTTAGGACTGGATATTGCCGTTGTTGCCCTGAGCTTTATTCTCCTTGTGCTCCCCTCACACATTATTTCAAATCTTTCTCCCTCTG
>JAIDQW010000544.1 GCA_029062075.1 Paramuribaculum sp. | reverse complement strand
GGGTTATGCTGAGCAGCTTTGTACCGCTCTTTGCTATGACCTTCTTTATCTGCCTGTTCATTGTGCTGATGCAGTTTTTGTGGAAGTATATAGATGATTTGGTGGGTAAGGGGTTGGATGTAAGTGTGATTGGTGAACTGTTTTTTTATGCGGCACTGTCGCTTGTGCCAATGGCTCTACCGCTCGCTATTCTTTTGGCTTCATTGATGACTTTCGGTAATCTTGGCGAGCGATTTGAATTGACTGCGATGAAAGCTTCAGGTGTTTCTCTTGTTCGTGCAATGAAGCCGTTGACAATTCTGATGGTATTCATAGCAATCGGAGCATTCTTTTTTCAGAACAATGTGCTGCCTGTTGCACAAACCAAGATGTGGACACTCCTTTTTTCAGTCAAGCAGAAATCGCCGGAGCTTGAAATACCGGAGGGAGTGTTCTATGATCAGATACCGGGTTACAATATTTTTGTAGAGAGTAAAAATCGTGATAATGGAACCCTTTACAATCTCATGATTTATGATTTGAGTAAAGGTTTTGATAATGCAGCGGTTATATTATCCGATTCTGGAACGATGGCTATGACCCAGAATAAAAAGTATCTAGTTCTCGATCTTTTTCAGGGTGAATCATTTGATAATCTAAGGGAAGCAGCGTCTGCAACATCAAATGTCCCTTATAGAAGAGAGTCTTTTGACCATAAGAAGATATATCTGTTTTTTGATGCCAATTTTAATCGAATGGAAGAGGACGGGATGAGAAATCAATATGTGGGAAAAAATATTGCCGAACTCAGACATACAATTGATTCTGTGAATTTTAGGGTTGACAGCATAGGCAGAGGGTATGCCTCTATGGTCTCAGGGAAAAGATATGTTAATGTTGACCCTTATAGAACTGTATTAGATACCACATCAAAGGCTAACGTAAAAACTCTTAGAGTAGTTGAGATGTCTAAACCCCTAAATATTGATTCTGTTTTCAAAGGGCAATCATCGGTAGTTGCAAGACGATATCTTGAAAATGCGTTAGGAAATCTGAACAGGACGAAGCAGGATTATGAGTTCAAAGGACTGACCCTTGCAGATGACAGAAAAACTATTATCAGGCACGGTATAGAAATGCACAAAAAGTTCACACTTTCAATAGCCTGTCTTGTTTTCTTTTTTATTGGTGCTCCTCTGGGTGCAATTATCCGTAAGGGAGGTTTGGGTGCACCGCTCGTAATTTCGGTTTTCCTCTTCATAGTATATTACATAATAGATAATACCGGAAACAAAATGGCTCGCGATGCTCGTCTTGAGGTCTGGCAGGGTATGTGGATAAGTACGGCAATTCTGCTACCGTTGGGTATTTTCGTGACTTATAAAGCTGTTAATGACTCTGCGGTCTTTAATAAGGATGCCTATATGAACTTCTTTAGAAAACTTCTTGGACGTAACCAGGTGCGCCACGTTGAAATGAAGGAGGTGATTATGGATGAAGTTGTATTCGGCGTTGCATCAGATAAAATAACCGAGGTGGATAATGTTGCAAAGCACTTCTTAAAGGCTTTCCCGGCAAATCCGAACTATATCACATACTGGCTAAAGGGTTGTCCGGTCAGTGAGCTCCATCTTTTATCGGAGAAAGTCGAAAATCTCGTGAGTTATCTTTCCAATTCTGATAACAAGCTTGTTATAAACAAGCTCATGGAT
>JAIDQW010000543.1 GCA_029062075.1 Paramuribaculum sp. | reverse complement strand
AGCGGAAGACGAGGCTCAAACTCGCGACCCTCAGCTTGGAAGGCTGATGCTCTATCAACTGAGCTACTTCCGCAAAAGCGCCCGACCTGTCGGCCAGGCGAAAATTTCGTGGGCGAAGATGGATTCGAACCACCGAAGGTAAAAACCAGCAGATTTACAGTCTGCCCCATTTGGCCACTCTGGTATTCGCCCATTATCCTTTTCTTACACCGGACCTCTATCCGGATTCCTTGAGCCTCTTGTCGGATTCGAACCAACGACCCCGAGATTACAAATCACGTGCTCTGGCCAACTGAGCTAAAGAGGCATAGGTGCTTTCAAGCGCGTTTCATTCTCAAAAGCGATTGCAAAGTTAAGCACTCTTTTGCGAACTTCCAAACATTCTGCATTTATTTTTTGACTCGAAACCCGCATAAAACAACAAATACTACTGACAATCAGGTATTTACTCGACAAAATGATTTTATTTTTTTCTTTGCAAAAATTATTTATTAAGTTTGTAGATGCAATAACCAACACCTCTCTGCTCATTTTACACCTTTTTAATATATAAGAATACAATTAATAATTTATAGCACAATGAAAGAAGAAATACCCGCCAGAATCGCCGCGCTCAGAGATTACATGAGAGGCGAAGGCATCAATGCCGCTATTTTCCCACAAACCGACCCGCACCAGAGCGAATACATTGCCGACCATTGGCAAGTGCGTAGATGGTTGAGCGGATTTACCGGTAGTGCCGGTGCGCTTGTGGTTACACTGGACAAAGCTTTCGTTTGGGCTGACTCAAGATACTGGCTTCAGGCTGCCGATCAGCTGAAAGATACCGGCATCGGAGTCATGGAGGAAGGCAAACCGGAAACACCAACTATCGAAGACTGGCTTTGCTCTGCACTCAAGTCCGGAGACACTGTCGGCATAGACGGAATGGTATTTTCTATCATCGCCACTCAGCAGCTTGCCCATCAGCTTGCAGCAAAAGGCATAAACCTGCGCGTCAATTTCAACCCCATGGAGGTTATATGGAACGACCGCCCCGCCCTGCCACTCGAAAAAATATTTATACACGAAGAAAAATATGCCGGAGAATCATGCACCTCGAAAATAGCAAAAATTCTTGCTGACGCGGCTAAACAAGGTGCAAATGCCGCTTTTATCAGCGATCTCGCTGAAATCGCCTGGACTCTTAATATCCGCTCGACCGACGTTGAAAGCAACCCGGTGGTCACCTCTTTCCTCTACATTGCACAAAATGGCACAACGCTTTTCGTTGACGAAGCTAAACTCACTCCGGAAGTTGTTGACTACCTCGCTGCCAACGGAGTTAAAACCGCCTCATACACTGCTGTCAAAGATTTCCTTGCCGCACTCCCCTCCTCGGCAAAAGTGCTTGTAGCACCTGCCATGACAGCCGGAGCGGTTGCAGCTGCGCTTGGTGATAAACTCATTGCAGGCACCTCCCCTATAGCCATGCTCAAAGGCTGCAAGAATGATGTACAGATTCAAGGAGTAAGAAAAGCCATGGAGCGCGACGGTGTGGCACTTGTGAAATCCTTCATGGAAATTGAAAAAGCTCTCGCCACCGGAACAAAAATTACCGAAATGGACGTTGCCGACATCCTTACCAAACACCGCAGTGCTCAGCCGCTCTACTTCGACCAGAGCTTTGACACAATCGCCGGATATGCCGCACACGGAGCGATTGTCCACTACTCTGCTAATCCGCAGACAAACGTTGTCATCCAGCCCGAAAACCTCCTGCTCATTGACTCAGGAGCAAGCTACCTTGACGGAACAACGGACATTACACGCACAATCACTCTAGGAAATCCCACACCTCAGCAAAAAAGCGACTTCACCCTCGTAATGAAGGGACACATCGCTCTCGCCGAGGCTGTTTACCCGGAAGGCACCCGCGGTGCCCAGCTCGATGCACTGGCAAGAATAAACCTATGGAAACACGGACTCAGCTACCTGCACGGCACAGGACACGGCGTTGGACATTTCCTAAACGTTCACGAAGGGCCCCAGAGAATACACATCACAGAAAATCCCACCCCCCTTATGCCGGGAATGATAACATCGGATGAGCCGGGACTTTATCGCTCCGGAGAATACGGCATCAGATGCGAAAACCTCATCCTGACAGTACCGGCCATGACAACTGAGTTCGGCAGGTTCCTCAAGTTCGAGGTACTCACTCTTTTCCCATTCGATCTGCGCCTGTTTGACACAGCCATCATGACCGACGGCGAAATCAAATGGGTCAACGATTACCACACCACTGTTAGAGAACGCCTCCTGCCGCTCCTCAATTCCGAAGAACAGGCCTGGCTCAACAAAAAGACCGAACCCCTCACTCGTTCCTGATACACCTTAATTATATATGGCACTTATCATAACTGTAAGAGGTTTTTCTCCTGAAATCGGAGAAGGCACTTTTCTCGCCCAAAACGCTACTGTGATCGGCGACACTGTCGTTGGCAAAGACTGTAGCATCTGGTTCAACACCGTGCTAAGAGGCGATGTCAACTCTATCAGAATAGGCGACAGAGTCAACATTCAGGACGGTAGCGTTCTCCACACACTCTATCAGAAATCAACCATCGAAATCGGAAACGATGTTTCTGTTGGTCACAACGTCACCCTCCACGGATGCAAAATCCACGATTTTGCCCTCATTGGCATGGGAGCGGTGGTGATGGATGACGCGGAAGTGGGAGAAGGGGCACTTGTTGCCGCCGGCTCCGTGGTTCTTTCACGCACAAAGATAGGCCCTAATGAACTTTGGGGAGGAGCACCTGCAAAGTTCATCAAAATGGTTGACCCCGAACAGAGCAAGGAACTCAACCGTAAAATCGCCGGAAACTATCTGATGTATTCCCGCTGGTACACTGACCCGGAATAAATTCCTCCCACACATTTCACAATTGCACAAAAGGCTGAATCATTAACAACATGACTCAGCCTTTTGACATTCTATTAAGCTCACTTTTTTTCTTTTTTTGACAGAATTAAACTACCTTTGCAACTTGAAATTTTGGATACATTATTTTTAACCAATCATATTCATTTTATCCTGCTAAATTATGAAGAGACTCATTCTCTTTGCCGGCATGATCTGGCTCGCCTGCATGGCGGCTGTTGCTGCCGACATCAAATGCACAGGAGTTGTGGTTGATGAGCTTAACGAGCCGATGCCCGGAGCTACTGTCTCCGTTCCCGGCACCTCTATCGCCACAGCTACCGATCTTGACGGCAAATTCACACTCAGTGTGCCTTCCACCGCCAAAACAATCAAAATCACATTTATCGGCTACAAGACCATCGAAAAGGCTCCTGCCGCTAACATGGGAACCATTCAGATGGAAGTCGAAGGAACAACACTCGCCGATGTTGTTGTAACACAGTCTATCGGTAAGACACGTGAGACTCCCGTTGCCATGTCAACCGTCTCATCAGATGCTATCGACTACAAAATCGGCAACCAGGAACTCATGGAAGTCCTGAAGACTACCCCCGGTGTCTATACCATCCGTCAGGGTGGAGGATTCGGAGATGCTGAAACCCGTATGCGCGGATTCAAAAGCGCTAACGTTGCCATGATGGTTAACGGTATTCCCATCAACGATATGGAATGGGGAGGAGTTTACCAGAGCAACTGGGCTGGACTATCTGATGTCGCATCAAACATTCAGACTCAGCGCGGTCTCGGTGCAACTATCGTCTCTACCCCCTCTATTGGTGGTACCATCAACATCACCACACGCACAATCGACGTTAAGCGTGGAGGCAGCGTTTGGTACGGTATGGGCAACGACAACATGAACAACTATGGCGTTAAAGTATCTACCGGACTGATGGACAACGGATGGGCTATTACCTTCCTTGGATCAAGAAAATTCGGCGACGGCTACATTCAGGGCACCAACTTCAACGCTTACAATTACTTCCTCAATGTCTCCAAGCGTATCAACGACTCACACCAGTTGAGCCTTACTGCTTTCGGAGCTCCTCAGACCCACTTCCAGCGCTCAAGCTATGACGGTCTGACCATTGAAGGATGGCAGAAAGTCAAAAACTACATGAATGGAGAAAGCATGTACCGTTACAACCCCACCTTCGGTTACGACAAAAACGGTAAAATGCGCAGCTCTAACTACAATGTTTATCACAAACCTCAGATCTCTCTTGCCCACACTTGGCAGATCGACCACACACAGAGCCTCTCCACTTCTGTTTATATGTCTATCGCTCAGGGCTATGGGCTCAAAGGTTACGGCAGAAACGGATACAGCAGCGACTGGTACGGAGCTTCTAACGGTGTTCTAAACATGAAATTCCGCGCAGCTGACGGCACTTTTGACTACGCTGCAATCCAGGAGATGAATGCCGCTTCGACTACCGGTTCAAACATGGTGATGGCACGCCAGAACAACAACCACGAATGGTATGGTCTCGTGTCATCTTACAAAAAACGCCTCGACTTCTCTAACGGTAGCCGCCTTAACATTATCGGTGGTATCGACCTCCGCTACTACATCGGTCATCACATCAACAAAATCTGTGACCTCTACGATGGAGAATACTATATCGATGACTCTAACCGTAAGAACGTCAAGGCATCCAACAGCAACCTCGCAGGCAATGCCGACTGGATTTACGCCAAACTCGGAGTGGGAGATGTTATAGCCAGAAATTATGACGGCTACACCGCTCAGGAAGGTGCTTATGCACAGGGCGAATACACCATGCTTGACGGCAAACTCAACTTTGTCCTGTCAGGTGCGCTCAACAACAACACCTACTGGCGCCGCGACTTCTTCTACTACGACAAAGCTCATGAACGCTCAAAAACAATGAACTTTATCGGTGGTACAATCAAGGGTGGTGCCAACTACAACATCGACCGACACAACAACATATTCTTCAACACCGGTTATATCTCACGCGCGCCATTCTTTAGCGGCGGTGTGTTCCTCAACTCAAACTACTCTAACGTTACAAACCCCAATGCAGTAAACGAGAAAGTTTATTCTGCTGAATTCGGCTACGGTTTCACTTCTCAGAAACTGGCTGTTACTCTCAACGCCTACTTCACAAAATGGATGGACAGAACTATGGCTAAGAGCGGAGACATTGAAACAGGTCAGTTCGCCGGCGACCGCTACTACTTCAACATGGAAGGCGTGGATGCTCGCCACATGGGCATTGAGGTCAACTTCAAGTACATTCCCGTGCGTTGGTTTGAACTTGACGGTATGTTCTCACTCGGTGACTGGCAGTGGGATAGCAACGCTACCGGTTATTTCTACAATCAGGACGGTCAGCCACTCAAAACTCTTTCCGGTGAGGTTGCTTCTGGCATCCTTGCAGAAGACCACCTTAGTGCTACACTCAATCAGAAAGGTGTAAAAGTGGGCGGTTCCGCTCAGACAACTGCCGCACTCGGAGCTACATTCAAGCCATTCAAAGGTTTCCGCATCGGTGCTGACTGGACTATGGCTGCACGCAACTATTCTGACCTCAACATCACTGTCAGCTCACTCAAGGATGGCAAGGAAATTGATGCCGGAGACCCCTGGAGAAGTCCCTGGGGCAATACACTTGACGTGTTCGCAAGCTACAACTTCAACATCGGTGGAGTTAACGCTACCATCTATGGAAACGTAAATAACCTCGCCAACTACAACTATATCACTCAGGCATACACACCTGTTTCAACAGTTGGAACTTGGGAAAACGCTTACCAGACTTTCTACTCATTCGGCAGAACTTTCTCTATCAGAATGAGAGTTAATTTCTAATTATATCCGCATATCACAGCAATGAAACACTATATTTACAACGCTCTTGCAGCATGTGGATGCATCGCGGCTCTCACTGCCTGCGATGAGAATTCATGGAACGATAACGAGCTCAAGGGATTCGAAGTCCCCGAAATCACAGACGTGCAGACTGTTGAATACACTCTCACCGAAGCTGACTACGCTGCTATCGCTTCAAACTCCACTAATAAAAAACTCGCGGGAGAGAATACTGCCGCACTCAGTGCCGTTGGCACAAAACAATGCTTCAGCGAGCTAATCCCGGCTAAAGATTATGTGCCTGCTTTCCTCGCTTCAACATCTTTCCCCTATTTCACCCTTAGCAACGGCTCATACATCAAGCTTACCTACAACACACAAGTTGGTGCCCCCGCAGAAGTTACCGAGATTGAAGCCGCTGCGAAATACATTGTCAGCGACAATGAGTATCAGGAGGTTTGGGGCAGCGAAAACGACTATGTTGCAGCTTTCGCTCCTTCCCACACCGCAGAAAAAGAGCTACCTGCTATCCTTACTAAGGCATATCCTGATGCAGAAGCCGGTGACTATGTGATTGTCAACTATCAGACTTCGCAGACCGACCCCGTGTTCACCGCCGCTCCCGAGCCCGAAGAGCCCGAATTCACACTCTCAAACTCTCTCACCGGCTCACCCGCTAAAGGTGATGACATCACTATCAACGGCTATGTTGTGGCTACCTCTACTCAGGGACCTGTTGTCGCTGATGCTGCCGGAACTATGTTCATCTATTCTCCTACAAACAACAGCGACCTCAAAATCGGCGATCAGGTTATAATCAACTCTACCGTTGATATTTTTAACAATGGTTACCAGACTGCAAAAGGCTGTGAACCGGAGGTAAGCGGAACCCGCGCGGTTACATACCCCGCTCCAAAAGCTCTCACTGCTGCTGAGATTGATGATCTTGCAAAGACCACCACACCTATCTGGCCTATATACGCTAAATTCACCGGTGAAGTTGCTGTATCAGGCAACTATATCAACATCAAGCTTGACGGTACAAATGTTCAGGTGAGCCCCTATGGAGTATCTGCTGATACAAAAGCACTATTCAAAGATAAGGAAAATGTTACTTTTGAAGGCTACGTGGTGGCTATCGCCAGCAAAGGCAAATATCTCAACACCATCATCACTAAAGTCGGCTCTGATACCCCTGCTTCCACAACCTCTGCAATCAGCCGCGCTGTTTCTGTAGCTTCTGAGAGCCAGAATGCGCTCTACACTTTCAACGGTTCTAAATGGGTAGTTGCAACAGGTGCTGTTGTGCTCAACCACGCTGACTATCAGGCTATGAATCAGCGCTACGACAATCTCTCAGGAGATTCACCAGCACAGTTCCTCCCCGCATTCCTCAAGCAGAAATTCCCCTACGCTGCTGCCGATGATAGCCAATTAGTAGTTTATTACTACTACAACGGATCTAAAACAGTTACCCGCTGCGACCAGTACAATTACAACGGCACCGAGTGGATTCTCAACAACGGAGTTGTTACCGAAACCTCTCAGTTTGTAAAGAGCAACGGCAAATGGATGTACGATCCTAACGTTACTATCACACTCCCTGCCGGTAAAGGCATTGAAATCAGCACACTCTACTATCAGACATGCGTTGACTGGGTTAAAGCTAAAATTGACCAGCCCACAGGTGCAACATACGTTACATCCTACGGCAATAATGAGTACTACTCAGGCACCTCCGCTTATCAGGGTAATGTTGACCTTCGTGCATCTGCAGCACGTGCACAATACGCTGCCGGATATGAAGGAATGACCGACGAGCAGATTGTAGCAACCATGAAGAAGAGATTTGAAACAGAAACCATGCCCGCTGCACTCTCCGTTCTCCACCCCGATGCAGACGTTATTCCGGGTATAGATTCAGTGCTTTACACTATCAACTTCTCAGCATACGATGGCACCACTACAGCCTATACCATTATCTATAAAGTTATAGGCAAAGGCAAATTTGAATTTGTTGAATGTAGCTGGAACTCCAAAGAAGAAGATAAGTAATATAACACCCTTCCATTCATCACACATAGAAGCGGCTGTGTCCCCACACAGCCGCTTCCCTTTTATCCCCCTCCCCCTAATCCTCCTATATTCCCTTATCCACAGATATATCACCTGCTGGATGTTTGTTGGAGGCAAGTTATTGAGGATGGGGAGAGATTAGCTATCTTTGCAAAAAAAATAATATGTCACCCGCAATTCTTACAATAGTTCTGCTTGTAGTTTCCAATATTTTCATGACTTTTGCCTGGTACGGGCATCTCAAGCTTTCATCATCTGGTATTTCCACTAACTGGCCTCTCTACCTCATTATCTTGATTTCGTGGGGGATAGCTCTGCTTGAATATACCTGTCAGGTACCAGCCAACCGTATGGGCTACGAGGGAAACGGAGGTCCGTACTCACTCATTCAACTGAAAGTGATGCAGGAGGTTATCACTCTTGTTGTTTTTGTGATTTTCAGCCTGATGATGTTTAACGATTTCTCGCTAAGGTGGAACCATTTAGTGGCATTTTGTCTTCTTGTGGGTGCCGTCTATCTGGTTTTCATGAAATAACAAAAGCGTCCGAAGGTTTTTGACCATCCGGACGCTTTAATTTGTCACTAATTATTCAATTACTTATTGACACGGTAGGTGTCGATGCCGTCCCTTAGGAATGCCACAACTTGCTCGGCTGCGGCTATGCCGGCGTTGATGTTCGCTTCAGCGGTCTGGGCTCCCATTTTCTTGGGTGTGAAGAAAACCCTTCCGGCAAACTCCTGTTCGAGCACCGGAGCGTTGTCCGGTTTTACATCCGCCACATATTTTATATCCGGCCTATCGGCAAGGGCTTTCCTGAGCCCATCTTCGTCAATCACCTCCTTGCGGGCGGTGTTTACCAATATACCTCCTTTGGGGAGGGAGGCAATCAGGTCATAGCCTATGGAGCCTTTGGTCTGTGGTGTGGCAGGAATATGAATAGAAACAACTTTGTTTTGTGAATACAGATCCTTAAGGTCGCTCACCGGCTTAACACCCGCCTGAGCAATCACTTCAGCAGGACAGAAGGGGTCAAGTGCACTCACCTCCATGCCGAATCCTTTGGCAATGCGCGCAACATTTCTACCAACCTGACCGAAGGCATGAATGCCGAGAGTCTTATCCTTAAGCTCCGATCCGGAAGTTCCGTCAAACATATTTC
>JAIDQW010000542.1 GCA_029062075.1 Paramuribaculum sp. | reverse complement strand
CTATTACTGAGATAGAGAAATCATCGATATTCTCATTGAAATCAGAATCAGAGCGGGACGGATGACGGTAGTCCGGACTGCCTATCTCCCGTGCTTTCTCACCTTTCATGGAGGGCACGAACATTCCGTCATAGTCAACCAATACAAGTGAGCCATCTTTACGGACAAGTATATTGTCGGGCTTAAGGTCTCCATGTGCGAACGGTTGGGCAATGAGCCATGTAGCCATACGATTGAACCGGTAGCTCAGCATCTCAAGTTCGTACTTGTCGTTAAAGTTCCTGTTGAGGTATGTATACAAAGTTTCACCTTCAACCCATTCAATCACAACAATCGGAAACTCCTCATTGCTGCATTGGGCAGAGTCAACAAAAAGTTCATTCTCCAAATACCTTAACGGCAATATATAAGATGATGAAACCATTTCCAACTCATCCGCAATCTTCCTGTAGCTTTCATCGCGATCTGCCTGATCCTTTATGAAGCATTTGACAGCATACAGTTTGCCATTGTTTTCATCCCTCATCTTGAAGACAACGGCGAAGTTTCCGCTCGACATCACAGGGTCTCCGTGACTATCAAACACAGGTCGCAGTGATGCCAATTCCCTAAAATTGTCCTCCGCTGCCATTATCGCTTCCCTATATTCTGAAATCAAAGGATACTCCATTACAATCAATCATTTACTCATTTACAATCAATCGTCCGATATAGCTTTAAATAAGAATTTCCCAATGACCGCCTTTGTCCGGTCCTATACGGCGAATAATTCCCCTTTCCTGAAGCTTACTCAGATGGTATTTGACTCCATCTTCCGTAATGGTGGGTATAAGCTGAGCAAGCTGTTTACGACTTAAAGATGGATTCTTTTTTAATTCAAGAACAATCTTTTCAGAGGTTGATATAGAGTTTAAATCAACTTTCTGGGTAGTAGCCGGCTCTTTTTTCTGGGTAGTAGTGTCTGTTTCCTGGGTAACATTAGAGATTTTCTGGGTAATTGCATCCATTTTCTGGGTACTTTGGGGGGCTAAATGGGTAGTTTTATCCGCTTTCTGGGTAGTTCTTTTGTAGTGTTGGACTTCAAGAGTATTGATAATGTGGGAGTAGAGTTCAATCATAGCTTTTACATCCTGGTCGTTGCATCCGGTGGAGAGTGTAAC
>JAIDQW010000541.1 GCA_029062075.1 Paramuribaculum sp. | reverse complement strand
ACCGGATTTGAGAACAACAATGAAGCAGTCGGATGCTTTTCCGTAGTATGCAAAGTATTTGCCGACAGTAGATTCGCTGAACCAACCCCAGTACCCGAAAAAGCCACCGCTTGCAAAGAGCCTTTTCTCTGCCAGAGTAGGCTGGTTGAGGAATATCTTGGCTATATCTTTGTAATGTATAGACTTTGAGGAGAGCGAGCGACATATTTCCAGCTGAGTATCAGTCGCTTTAATCTTAACGGGGGCATAGAAAAAAGCAGTAAAGCAAGAAATAATCAGAATTGCCGAAAGGATGTTTGAGGTGATCTCGTGTCCTTTTTCAAGTTTCAGAATGATGAATGCAACGATGGTGACAATATAAACGATGGTTATGAAAATGGAGAAAGTGCTGAATTTTACTTTGCTTGTCATGGAAAAATTGAATTAGCACTCCAAAGGTAGTAATTAATCTGATTATTCAGATAAGATTCAGCTAAATCAGACTATAAGAGTGGCAACGAGTCCCCAGACCACAAGAAGAATATTGCTTACAGCGTATGTTACGGTATAGCCTATGGCCGGGAGGGTGCTACCGATGGCGTTCTGCACCGCGCCGAGTGATGCTGTGCACGTCCTTGTACCGGCGCAGCAGCCGAGTGTGATAGCCGGATTGAATTTGAATATTTTCTTACCAAGCCAGAGCCCGAACAGAAGTGGAATAAGTGTGCCAACCGCCCCTGCGACAAATAGCATAGGACCGACAGCTTTTATTCCGGCAACGAAAGAGGGGGCAGCTTCTATTCCAACCACGGCGATGAAAACGTTGAGTCCGAGGTTATTCATAAACCAGAGTGCCCCAGCAGAGATGTGTCCCACTGTGGGACGCTTGGAGCGGAGCCAACCGAAAACGAGTCCGGCAATGAGTGCTCCTCCGCTGGTACCGAAACTGAGCGGAATGCTGCCCACCCAAAAGCAGATTGCACCGAAAAGTCCTCCTATAAAAATGGCGAGTCCCACAAACATGAGGTCACTTGAAATTGAAGGTCGGTCAACATGCCCTATGTGAGGTGTTGCAGTTGCCACTTTATCCGGGTAGCCCATAACGGTGAGTTTGTCTCCTTTCTCAAAAACGGTATCGCCTGAAATTTCTAAGAAATCCCTGCCTCTTACAGCATCTCGAATCACGACTCCGTGCATATATTTCTGCTGTCTTAATACCGAAATAGGTTTTCCTATGAATCCTTGTTTCACAACGAGAACACCGACTCTTTCAAGCGGATAGTCGAGAAGCTCCGGGTCTGACACCTCCTTGCCAACAAACTGAGCCACATTTATAATATCCTCGCTCCTGCCGCAAGCAACAATATTGTCGTTCATACGAATCAGGTCATCGTGCCGGGGTGCATATATATTTCCGTTGTGGTTGATGCGGTCAATATCTACCTGAATGCCATTGCTCTTGAAATATAACTCAGTTTCGCGGATAGTGCGTGGTTCAGTAAAGAAAGTCCCTGATACCCGATACACCCTGTATGCCGCTCCACGAGAAGCATTAACCATAGCCGGGTCATCTTTGGATGAAGAGGTGTTAAGCTCTTTTTCAAGTTCCGCTGTTCTCCTTTTTACAAAATCCAGTCCTCCGAGTATCCTGGGTCCGAGGTTACCAAGCAGAATCACTGTGCCGAGTGTCCCGAAAATATAAGTCACCGCATAGCAAACCGGGATGAGATTCATCTGTCTGTCAAGTTCGTCAGCAGTGAGCCCGAGTCTGCCAAGTGCTTCTCCTCCCACACCGAGCAGTGAAGAGCATGTCTGTGAACCTGAAAAAAGTCCGATAGCCTCACCCTTGTTGTAGCCCATGATTTTTGCAATGGCTATAGTGACCAGGAAGCAGACGGTGCTCATCAAAACCGCAAACAGTGCCTGCTTGGCTCCTTGCCCTCTCAGCGATTTGAAAAAATCGGGACCAACGCTGTAGCCGATAGAGAAAAGGAACATCATGAAGAAGAACATTTCAGCGGACCGGATACAGGTATGACAAGCTGTCCGACAAGCACACCCACAAGAAGTACGGAGGTTACACTTCCG
>JAIDQW010000540.1 GCA_029062075.1 Paramuribaculum sp. | reverse complement strand
TAACTTTTAATTGACATAGAATGGAGAAAAGCAAGCTGAAAATTAGAGACTTGACTCTGCGGGACGGACAGCAGTCACTGTTTGCAACCCGTATGAATCAGCAGACTATTGACCGTCTGCTCCCTTTCTATGAAAATGCAGGCTATTATATAATGGAAGTGTGGGGTGGTGCAGTGCCTGACTCGGTGATGCGCTATCTCGGCGAATCTCCTTGGGATCGTCTCCGCAAATGCTCAGATGCTATGAAGGGCAAATCTCTTCTCAGCGCGCTTTCACGCGGACGTAATCTGTTTGGCTATGTGCCTTATCCCGACAGTGTGCTTGAGGGTTTCTACAAGGAGGCTATAGCAAATGGACTCAATGTAATGAGAATATTTGATGCGCTCAATGATATAGACAATGTGCGTGAGAGCATAAAAATGATCAATAACCTCGGTGGTATTGCCGACGGAGCCGTTTGCTACACTGTTGATCCGAAGGATGAGAAAACAGAGCCCAAGGGATTTATGGGTAAGCTTAAATCAATGTTCGGCAATTCCGAGGCTCCGGAAAAAATATTTACCGATGAATATTTTGTAACTAAAGCGAAAGAGATGGAAGCACTCGGTGCCAAAATCATTACCCTTAAGGATATGGCGGGTCTTGTAAATCCCCTCAGGGCTGCATCTATAATCTCGGCACTCAAGCGCGAACTGAGTGTGCCTGTTGATTTCCACACCCACTGCACTCCGGGTTATGGTCTTGCCTCTTCCGTCATGGCTATGATTCACGGTGTTGATATTCTTGACACTAATATATGGTGGTTTGGAGGTGGTTCCGCTGCTCCCGCTATCGAGCTCATCTATATTTTTGCTCAGCGTCTCGGCATTGAGGTCGATGTGAATATGGAAGCTGTAGGTGAGATTCGCAACGAACTTCTCAGTGCCCGTAAGGAACTCTCTCAGTTTGACCTCGTTAATGAACTGCCGATTGAGTTTGATCCTCTTAAAGATACTCTGCCCGAAGAAATTTCACGTCATTTTGACGAAGCTATAAAATGTGGAAAGGAGAATGATGAGGAAGGCATGCTTGAGCATTGCCACGCTATTGAGGCGTATTTCCGGTTCCCCAAACCCAATGAACTGGTTAAAAACGCCGAAGTGCCAGGTGGTATGTACTCAAACATGGTTGCGCAGCTCAAATCGCTTCAGGCAGACGATGTGCTCGACGAGGCTATGGCTCTCATTCCCAAGGTGCGTCGTGACGCAGGTCTTGTGCCCCTCGTAACTCCCACCAGCCAGATTGTAGGTAGTCAGGCTGTGTTCCTTGCACTTGACCGCAAGAAAGGCAATTCCGACTACTCCAATACCTCAAATCAGTTTATGTCACTTATTAAGGGCGAGTATGGTAAGACCCCGGTTGCGATCGACCCTGCATTCCGTGAAAAAATAACCGGCGATCCAGTTGAGCATCCCTACGATGTGAGTCAGTACAAGAAACCTGAAAATCCTGTTCTTGAGGAATTTGGCGGTGTTAAACTTGCTGCAAATGATGAGGAATACCTGCTGCTTGAACTTCTTCCTGCTGTTGCGAACGGATTCCTCCGCAACAAACGCGCTGCCGAATATGCTGCAAAGCAGGCGGAGGAAGCTAAAAACGCACCAGTTGAAGAGGTTGTGGAAGAAAAAATGGAGCCAATCACAGGCGAAGTGCTTTCAGGTCCAATGCCCGGAACAATCCTTGAAATATGCGTCAAACCGGGAGACTCGGTCAAGAAAGGTGACAAACTTCTTGTGTATGAATCCATGAAGATGGAAAATGATGTTGAGGCAGAGCATGATGCTGTTATCAAACGCATCTTTGTGAAGCCCGGAGACCGTTTTGCAGGCGAAGCCCCCCTCATCGAATTCCAAGACTAAACATACTTTTATATAATATGATAG
>JAIDQW010000054.1 GCA_029062075.1 Paramuribaculum sp. | reverse complement strand
GTACTATTATCAGCTCCTTGTTAACTACGGTGGAGTGGCATGGGTGGATACACCTCTGGACCCTGACATGGAACAGATGAGACTCCCTCGCGAAAGCCGCACGGTTATCGCTGACCACATTCTTGCCGACCTCGATGAGGCTATCAGCCTACTGGGAACGAAAAACAACAGCGCTTCGTTCAGAGTTCACAAAGATGTGGCACGCGCATTCAAGAGCCAGGTTGCTCTATTCGAAGGCACTTGGGAGAAATATCACAAAGCGGCGAATGACCCCTTCTTTGACCCCTCGGTTACCGATGCCAAGATTAATGACTATCTCACTCAGGCTGCTAACGCTGCCAAGGAGGTCATGGATCGGGGAGTATGGAAAATTTACAACACCGGCAATCCTAACAATGACTACCGCGTGATTTTCCAGACAACAGATCTCAGCAACAATCCCGAAATTCTCTGGTTCAAGAAATATGACGGAGACGAGATTGCAAACGATGTTAACCGTTACCTCAACACCGGTGGAGGTGGTATCGGTGTCACTGCTTCACTCGTTGATGATTATCTCACTATTGACGGACGTCCTTTCGTGGGCACCGAAAAGATGACTGCAAAGCAGACATGGGGTGCTGAACTTCTCCCCACCGTGCGTGACCCCCGTCTCGCACAGACTGTTGCTACTCCCGGGCAGACTCTTCGTCCCGACCGTCCCGCTGATTACACATATCCTCCTCTCACTGCCAGTGCCAAAGCAACATGGGTTTGCACTACCGGATACTCACTCCTCAAACATTGCCAGATTGACTATACCGGAAACCTGGATGCGGAAGGTGCAGGTGCTACACCCGCCATTCAGTTCAGATATGCTGATGTGCTTCTCAACTATGCTGAAGCACTCGCTGAACTCGGAGGAGCAGCTAACGCTACCAAGATTATTGATGCTATACAGCCACTCCGTGACCGTGTTGGAATGCCCGCCATGGATTTCGACCGCGAATACAACACCGATCCGGAATATCCTTTCGCTCACCTTGACAAATATGTTCAGGCTGTGCGCCGCGAGCGTCGTGTTGAAACAGCTTGCGAAGGTCGTCGTCTTGAAGACATCCTACGTTGGGCTGCTGCAGGTGATGTGTTTGTTGGTAAATGGCACCAGGGTGCTCTATACATCGGTAGCGACCTTGAGACACTTCCCGAAAACGCCGGTCTTAAATATGATCAGCCAAGCGGAAACACACTCTATCTCACCGGAGCACCAGGAGATGCACTCCGCTACATTAACCCGGTCAACAAGGCTGCGTATCCAAACGGTTGGCAGTTCGACACCAAACGTGACTACCTCCTTCCCATTCAGGAGCGCATGATTTCACTCACAGAAGGTCTTTGGACTCAGAACCCCGGCTGGTAATCACACTCCGACATAAAAAGAATTGTCCCCTGTCAGAAATATTCCGGCAGGGGACAATTCTTTTTTAACCTTAATCTATACCTTGTGCATTTTTCAATTAGAGCATATCAACATGTATGTTTTATAGTTGTGTATTGGGTTGTTTGATGATGCAAAGGTATAGCAAAAAAAAACATTGCAAGAATTATGAGGTTAACAGAAGTTAAACCCGTTACAACAATGTTACAATTACTCGTAAGTCATTAGTCTTAAAGTTATTAGTCGATTAGTTAGGTAGTCGATTAGTCATTAGTCATTAGTCGTTAGAGTCCTTAAGGACCTTAAGGACCCTAATAACTAAACGACTAAACGCTAAAAGGCTCTCAGAACTTTATTTTCTTAGGAGGTGGAGTGGAGCTTCCGGACCGAGGTTGAAGAGAAGGTCGAGAATGCTGAGGTCGGGGATGAAGCCGAGCCTGTCTGCCCTTACCTGATAATATGGAGCCACCGGAGCGAGAGTACTGAAATTTGCCTTTCTGAGGTCTTTCACGCCGCCTGGGAGCTCCGGGGCGGTAAGATGTTCCACTTCGGTGGAAAGTCCCAGCAGACGCCTTATAATGGCATCTAAAGCACCATCAAAGTCTGTAATGGATGTGCCGCAGGCGTTTTCTTTGAACAGGGGCAGGAAATCGTCTATATAAAATTCAAAGAAAGGGGTGCGCCCGTAAGCCGATTCGAGCGCGGTGAGGTGAATGTTCCACCACCCGCCGTGAGGCGACACTGTGGCTTCGCTCCAGCTCGCCGAAGTTGAGTGCTGAGGTTTGGCTACGGGCACGGTGAGGTCAAGAATTCCCCGCGTGTCTGCTATTGAGGTGCGATGGGTTGATTTGAAGCGTTTGTCAAACCTCATTCCGTCATGAATGATAACCCGGCTGTATGAAGCAAGCACAGAGTAATACGAGCAACTGCCGCAATACTGCGGGGGCAGTGCGGCAGTTACATCGTTATATCTTATAAGTGGGTTGGGCATCAGGTGTCAGAGTCCCGCATTGGCGTTCTTGAATATTCTGTTCCAACGTATTCCGCCGTTAAAGAGCGACTTGTCCTTGTCAAATGAAATGAGCACTCGCATAGGCTTGCCAACTATATGATCTTCCGGCACGAAGCCCCAGTAGCGGGAGTCGAGCGAGTTGTCGCGGTTATCGCCTATCATATAGTAATAGTCCATGGCAAAGGTGTAGTCCTTAGCCGGCTTTCCGTCGATATACACTGTGCCGTCGCTGCCCAGATAAGCATCCGGATGACCTTCGTAATTGCGGATAATGCGGTTGTATATTAGCCAGTTGCGCTCATCAAGGGTTATTGTGGCTCCTTTTTCGGGTATCCATATATCTCCGTAGTCGGCTCTGGTCCAGTTGTCTGCCACAATGTCGGGGAACAGGAACTCATCTCTTGTCACCGGAGTTTTCATTATGGCGAGGGTGGCGGGGTCGTTCTTGATTTTGTTAACCATCTCCTGAGTGAGGGGCGAGGTGTAAACGGGATAGTTGCCGCTGAGATCGAAATTATTCTTGCTCAATTCCTCCATATTCACGTATGAGGGGTCGGCAATGCGTCTGTCATCCTGCGCGATGCCGAACTCCTCCCATTTTTGGTCAAGCAGAGGATATTTGGTTTGGAAAAGGTAGTTGAATTGCACCATTTCCGGCTGCGGCAGAGGCTTGCCGTCTATGTAAATAATTCCGTCACGGATAGAAAAAGTCTCTCCGGGCAGACCTATAGCGCGCTTGACATAGTTGTCGCGGCGGGCAACGGGGCGATACATAGGCTCGCCTATCTCACTTTTGTAAGCCTGCAATCCCTCCCTGCCGAGCACTTTAAGGAGGGTATAGTAATCGGCTCCTGCAAAACGGCTCTCCGTGCCCGGCTCAAGAAGCTTGGGAAGCACAGTGTCACCGGCAGGGAAATTGAACACAACAATATCGCCGCGCTCCACTTTGCCGAAACCTTTGAGGCGTTTGTAGCTCCACTGGGGATTTTCCAGGTAGCTCTTGGTGTTGATAATCGGGAAAGTGTTCTGCACCAGAGGGAAATGAATCGGAGTCATTGGCACACGCGGACCGTAAGCCATCTTGTTGACCCAAAGATAGTCGCCTACAAGAAGCGTTTTTTCAAGCGATGAGCTGGGAATCTGATAGTTCTGCCCCACGAAGGCAAACACGAAATATACAAGCACTAAAGCATACACAATCGCATCCACCCAGCTCATCACAGCTCTTACAGCCTTGTTCTTGCTCTTTTTCCACCATGTAAAAGGTATATATCCGGTGATATAGATGTCAAAGAGGAGCAACAGGAAAACCGCCACCCACCAGCTGCCGAGCCATGCTACCCATGCAAGGAAGATGGCTGCGACGATGCCGAAGCGCACCCACCGCGTCGGCTTGGTATCGGCTACACGTTTTTTGAAATCCTCTACAAAACTTTTTTTATCGGTATTTGAAGGCGTTTCGCTCATTTTTTATTTCAGTTCTTGTTAAGAATATCGAGAAGGGCAGAATTTTTGATGAAGGAGTGCATCAGATTGTCCATTGTCAAGAAACCGCTCTTATCCATGATCCATTCCGCTGCAATAACCGCTCCGAGGGCAAATCCTTCGCGGCTCTTGGCGCGGTGCTCAATAGTGATGGTGTCAACCTCAGAGTCCCAGGCAATTATATGGGTTCCCGGCACCTCCCCCTCGCGCTTATGGTTGATGAGAATCTTGCAGTCAGCTTCAGAAGCCTCTTCAGTCCAGCCCTTCACCGCCTCATCGCTTGCTATGATGCCTTCGGCAATAGAAATAGCGGTGCCGCTGGGGTGGTCAAGCTTGTGAATGTGGTGAATCTCGGTCATTTCCGGAGTATATTGCGGAAAAGCAGACATGATAGTGGCGAGATAGCGGTTTACCGCGAAGAAAATATTCACACCGAGGCTGTAGTTGGAGCTCCAGAAAAATGTGCGGTTATCTTTATCGCAAATCTCCTTGATTTCTCCGAGCCGGTCAGCCCACGCGGTTGTACCGCTCACCACCTTCACCCCTTTGCTCAACGCCTTGCGGCAGTTTTCAAAAGCGGTTGCAGGGGTAGAGAACTCAATAGCCACATCTGCAGATGCAAATTCAGGTGAATCGAAATCAGCGGTATTGTCAGCATCGATAATGCTTACAATTTCATGTCCGCGCTCACGGGCAATGCGCTCTATCACATGCCCCATCTTGCCATATCCTATAATAGCGATTTTCATTGCTTATTCATTTGTTACCGACAAAAGTACTTATTTTCCCCGAATCCCCCACATTCCATAATTG
>JAIDQW010000539.1 GCA_029062075.1 Paramuribaculum sp. | reverse complement strand
TCACCCGATGGGTGGTGGTGAAGGACGCGCTTCCGGTGGACATCCTCGTTCACGCAAGGGTCTTTACAGCAAGGGTCTCAAGACACGCGCGCCGAAGAAGCCTTCTTCGAAGTATATCATTGAAAGAAGAAAAAAGTAATCTGATTAATTAGCATACAAATATGAGTCGTTCATTAAAAAAAGGCCCGTTCATCAGCGTGAAGCTTGAGAAGAAAGTCAGCGCCATGGAGGAAAGCGGAAAGAAATCCGTTATCAAGACATGGAGCCGCGCCTCAATGATTGCCCCCGAATTTGTGGGACACACATTCGCTGTTCACAACGGCAACAAGTTCATTCCGGTCTATGTGACTGAGAACATGGTCGGCCACAAACTCGGAGAGTTTGCACCCACTCGCAACTTCCGCGGCCACGCCGGCAACAAGAAATGAACCCGCCTGATTTATTTTTAGACAAAAAAAGAAACAAATACAATGGGTGTAAGAAAAAGACAATCAGCCGATAAGATGAAGGAGGAGCGCAAGAATATCGCTTTTGCGAAGCTCACCAACATCCCTTCGTCACCCCGCAAGATGCGTCTTGTGGCTGACATGGTGCGTGGCGTAGAAGTGTACCGCGCACTCGGCATACTCAAATTCTCAAATAAAAGCGCCGCTGCTCAGCTTGAAAAGCTTCTTCGCAGCGCAATCGCAAACTGGGAGGCTAAAAATGAGCGTAAGGCAGAAAACGGAGAACTGTGCATCAGCACTATCTTTGTAAACTGCGCTCCTATGCTCAAGCGCCTTCGCCCCGCGCCCCAGGGTCGCGGCTACAGAATCCGCAAACGCGCAAACCACGTCACACTGATCGTTGACACAATCGAAAACGCTAAAACCAAGGCATAACAATGGGACAGAAAGTAAATCCGATTAGCAACCGCTTAGGCGTCATCAGAGGCTGGGACTCCAACTGGTATGATATCAAAAAATTCGCAGCCAACATTCTCGAAGACTCCGAGCTACGCAAATACCTCAATGTTCGCCTTGCTAAAAGCAGCGTGAGCCGTATCATCATCGAGCGTACTCTTAAGCTCATCACTATCACAATCTGCACATCACGTCCCGGACTGATAATCGGTAAGGGTGGTTCAGAGGTTGATAAGCTGAAAGAGGAACTTAAGAAAATCACCGACAAGGATGTTCAGATCAATATTTTTGAAGTGAAACGTCCTGAACTCGACGCTCAGATTGTTGCAAGCACTATCGCCCGTCAGATCGAAGGTAAGATTGCTTACCGCAGAGCTGTAAAGATGGCTATCGCAGCTACCATGCGCAGCGGTGCCGAAGGCATCAAAGTTCAGGTAAGCGGCCGTCTTAACGGTGCTGAAATTGCTCGTTCAGAAATGTTTAAGGAAGGAAGAACTCCTCTTCACACTCTTCGTGCAGATATAGACTACGCACTTGTTGAAGCTCACACCAAAGTGGGTGTTCTCGGTGTTAAGGTTTGGATTTGCCGCGGTGAGGTTTATGGTAAGAGAGATCTCGCTCCCAACTTCACTTCAACCGACAAGGGTTCTCGTCCTGCCGGTTCTGCTCGCGGAGAGCGCAGAGGTGAGCGTGGAGGCTTCCGCAGAAAAGGAAACAACAACCGTTGAAATACTAACTGAAACCTTCTCAACTAAAGAAAAATGTTACAGCCTAAGAAAACTAAATTCCGCCGCTCGCAGAAGGGCCGCATGAAAGGCATCGCCCAGCGCGGCAATCAGTTGGCGTTCGGTTCGTTCGGAATAAAGACACTCGAATCTAAATGGATTACAGGCCGACAGATTGAGGCAGCACGTATAGCCGTTACCAGATACATGCAGCGTCAGGGTCAGATCTGGATCCGCATATTCCCCGACAAACCCATCACCAAGAAACCCGCCGAAGTGCGAATGGGTAAAGGTAAAGGTGCTCCTGAAGGATTCGTGGCACCCGTCACCCCCGGACGTATGCTCATCGAGGTTGAAGGAGTAAGCTACGACATTGCCAAGGAGGCACTCCGTCTGGCAGCGCAGAAACTCCCCGTGATCACCAAATTTGTGGTACGTCGCGATTACGACCCCACACAAAACGTGTAAGATATGAAGAAAGTAGAAATAAAAGAGCTCAGCACACAAGACCTCAAGGACCGTCTCGAACAGATGGAGCAGGAGTACGCCCAGCTCAAGATCAACCACTCTGTATCGCCCCTGGACAACCCTGCCCAGATTCGTCGCGACCGCAGAATGATTGCACGTGTGAAAACTGAACTGCGTCAGCGCGAGCTTAACAACAAATAATCCCTGAAATGGAAACAAGAAATTTACGCAAAGAAAGAGTTGGGATTGTGTCGAGCAACAAAGCTGACAAGACCATCACAGTTACTGTGAAATGGAAAGAGAAGCACCCCATCTATGGCAAATTCGTCAACAAAACCAAAAAATATCACGCACACGATGAAAAGAACGAGTGCAGTGTAGGCGATAAAGTACGCCTGATGGAGACACGTCCCTTGAGCGCTACCAAAAGATGGAGACTCGTTGAAATAATTGAAAAAGTTAAGTAATTATGATACAGACAGAAAGCCGACTTACTGTCGCTGACAACAGCGGCGCAAAAGAAGCCCTCTGCATTCATGTTCTCGGAGGAACAGGAAGACGTTATGCTACTGTTGGCGACATCATCGTCGTATCAGTAAAAAGCGTTATCCCGTCATCAGACGTGAAAAAAGGCACCGTCTCTAAAGCAGTCGTTGTTCGCACCAAGAAGGAAATACGCCGTCAGGACGGAAGCTATATACGCTTTGACGACAACGCATGTGTTCTCCTCAACAACGCCGGTGAGCTTCGCGGAACCCGTATCTTCGGTCCCGTTGCAAGAGAACTTCGCGCAACCAACATGAAGATTGTTTCACTCGCTCCCGAAGTGCTTTAATCAATTAATAACACTACAAACAATGAGCAAGATACACATCAGAAAAGGCGACACAGTTTACGTCCTCGCCGGAGAATCACGAGGCAAGACAGGCCGCGTGCTCAAGGTTGACGCTGCCAAGCAGAGAGCTATTGTTGAGGGTGTCAACATTGTCACCAAAGCTTGCAAGCCCAGCGCCAAGCATCCCCAGGGTGGACTTGTGAAGATGGAAGCCCCCATCCACATCTCTAACCTCAGCCTTATCGACCCCAAGAGCGGAAAGCCTACACGCATTTTCTGCCGTAAGAACGATGAAGGTAAAAAAATCCGTTACGCTAAAAAATCAGGAGAGGAGATTAAATAATGAGCACCACATTACAGAAAGAATATAAGGAGCGGATCGTTCCCGCACTCGAGAAGGAGTTTAATTACTCTACAGTCATGCAGGTGCCCCGCCTCAAAAAGATTGTTATCAACCAGGGTCTCGGTGAAGCTACCCAGGACAAGAAGATTATTGAAACAGCAATTCGCGAACTCACCGATATTACCGGTCAGAAAGCTGTTGCTACTTTGTCTAAGAAAGACATCTCTAACTTCAAGCTCCGTAAAAAAATGCCCGTTGGCGTTATGGTAACACTCCGCCGCGACAAAATGTACGAATTCCTTGAAAGACTTATCAGAGTTGCTCTGCCGCGTATCCGTGACTTCAAAGGCATCGAAGGTAAGCTTGACGGTAGAGGAAACTATACTCTCGGCATCACCGAGCAGATTATCTTCCCCGAAATCAATATCGACAACATCAGCAAGCTCCTCGGTATGAACATCACTTTCGTTACCAGCGCTAATACTGATGAAGAAGGTTACGCTCTTCTCAAAGAATTCGGACTTCCCTTCAAAAACGCTAAAAAATAAGCAAAACCGATAATCAACAACATGGCAAAAGAATCAATGAAGGCCCGTGAGGTCAAGAGAGCTAAACTCGTTGAGAAATACGCTGCCAAGAAAGCCGCCCTCAAAGAAGCCGGCGACTTCGAAGCACTTCAGCTCCTTCCTAAAAATGCCTCAAGAGTGCGCCTGCACAACCGCTGTCAGATTACAGGACGTCCAAAAGGCTATATGCGCCAGTTCGGACTTTCCAGAATCCAGTTCCGCGAAATGGCATCTGCCGGTCTCATCCCCGGAGTCAAGAAAGCAAGCTGGTAACAATATCCCGACACGCCTTTTTATTAAAGACAGTATTAAATATTGTTCGGCATAGTACGAATCAATTTAAACAAAAATCAAAATGACTGATCCAATAGCAGATTATCTCACAAGATTGAGGAACGCTATCAAGGCTAACCACCGTGTGGTGGAAATCCCCGCCTCAAACTTGAAAAAAGAAATCACTAAGATTCTTTTTGAACAAGGATATATCCTTAACTACAAATTTATCGAGGGAGAAAATCCCGCCGGCATCATCAAGATTGCCCTCAAATATGATCCCGTTGACAAGGTGAATGCGATCAAAGAGCTCAAAAGAGTATCTCGCCCAGGTCTCCGTCAGTACACAGGCTATAAGGAAATGCCTCGCGTGCTCAACGGTCTCGGCATCGCAATCCTCTCCACCTCTCAGGGTGTAATGACAAACAAAAAGGCAAAAGACCTTCATATCGGAGGCGAAGTGCTCTGTTACGTTTACTAATAAAACAGGAGGAAATATGTCTAGAATAGGAAAAGCTCCCATAGCAATCCCCGCAGGAGTCACAGTGACTGTCAGCGGCGACACAGTGACCGTTAAAGGTCCCAAGGGTACACTCACTCAGAAAGTAAACCCTGACCTCCATATCGCAGTAGAGGATGGACACGTAGTTGTTACCCGTCCTTCTGACGACCGCGAGCACAGAGCACAGCACGGTCTTTACCGCGCTCTTATCCACAATATGGTTGTTGGTGTCTCCACCGGCTACCGCAAGGAAATGGAACTCGTTGGCGTTGGTTACCGAGCAGCTGCAACCGGACAGGTTCTCGAACTGTCTCTCGGTTTCTCTCACGCAATATATATCAAACTCCCCCCGGAGATCAAAGTCGAAGCAAAGAGCGAAAGAAACAAAAATCCGCTCATCATCCTTGAGAGCGACGACAAGCAGCTCCTCGGTCAAGTCTGCGCTAAAATACGCTCACTCCGCAAGCCCGAACCTTACAAGGGTAAAGGTATCAAGTTTGTTGGCGAAGTTATCCGCCGCAAATCAGGTAAGTCAGCAAGCGCTAAATAAACCATAAACGACGCAACAACATGATCTCTAAAATACAAAGAAGAAACAAAATCAAAGCTCGCATCCGCGGCAAGATTTCTGGAACAGCACAGCGCCCGAGAATGAGCGTGTTCCGCAGCAATAAACAGATTTATGTCCAGCTTATCGATGACCTCGCTGGAAACACTCTGGTGTCAACCTCATCTAAAGGCATCGAAGAGGGCACAAAGTGCGAAATAGCCGCTAAAGTTGGCGAAGCTATCGCACAGAAAGCTCTCGCAGCCGGAATAACAGAAGTTGTCTTCGACCGTAACGGCTACCTTTTCCACGGAAGAGTTAAATCACTCGCTGACGCAGCACGCAACGGCGGTCTTAAATTCTAAAAGTCATGGCAAAAAGAAATAACAAAGTTAAGACAACATCAGATCTTGAACTCAAGGACCGTCTGGTTGCTATCAACCGTGTAACCAAGGTGACTAAAGGCGGACGCACATTCACTTTCGCAGCTATCGTCGTTGTAGGTAACGAAGACGGAGTTGTCGGTTGTGGACTCGGCAAAGCCAATGAAGTGACTGCCGCTATCGCCAAAGGCGTTGAAGCAGCTAAGAAAAACCTAATCAGAGTGCCTGTTCACAAAGGAACAATTCCTCACGAACAGACCGCGAAATTCGGAGGTTCAAGAATCATCCTCAAACCGGCATCTCACGGTACCGGTGTTAAAGCAGGTGGTGCTATGCGTGCCGTGCTTGAAAGTGTGGGAATCACTGACGTGCTTGCTAAATCAAAAGGTTCGTCAAACCCCCACAACCTCGTCAAGGCTACTATCGCAGCTCTTGATGAAATGCGTTCACCCGCAATTGTAGCACAGAATCGCGGAATCTCTGTTGATAAAGTTTTTAACGGATAAAAACCCACTACAATGGCACAGATTAAAATCAAACAGATAAAAAGCCGTATCGGTGCACCCGCTGTGCAGAAACGCACACTTGACGCACTCGGCATTAAGAAAATGAATCACACAGTGGTGAAAGAAAACACACCCTCTGTGATGGGAATGGTTAACAAAGTCCGTCACCTGGTAGAAGTGACCAACGCTTAAATAAACACAACAATTATGGAATTAAGTAATCTTCGTCCCGCAGTTGGATCCGTAACCCGTAAAACACGCATCGGTCGTGGTCCCGGCTCTGGTAAAGGCGGCACTTCTACTCGCGGTCACAAAGGAGCCAAATCTCGTTCAGGCTACAGCCGCAAGATTGGATTTGAAGGTGGTCAGATGCCTCTTCAGCGTCGTCTCCCCAAATTCGGATTCAAAAACATCAACAGAGTAGAATATAAAGCTGTTAACCTCAGCGACCTCGAAACACTCGCTGCAGCCAAAGGTCTTGACAAAATTACTATTGAGGACCTTCGCATAGCAGGAGTTGCCGGAAAGAAGCAGCTCGTTAAAATTCTTGCTAACGGAGCTATCACACGCGCTATCGCTGTTGAAGCTAATGCATTCTCAAAGGCAGCTGAAAAAGCTATTGTTGATGCAGGTGGCTCAATCTCAAAAATCTGATTATAATGAGATTTGTAGATACACTCAAAAATATCTGGACAATCGAAGAATTGCGCAAGCGAATACTCGTTACACTCTTGCTGGTACTTGTGTACCGGCTTGGGTGTTACGTTGTACTCCCCGGAATTAGCCCCGCAGACCTTGACGCACTGTCTAAGTTCACAAACAAGAGCGGACTTATGCAGTTGCTTGATATGTTCTCCGGCGGTGCTTTTTCTCAGGCATCAATCTTCGCACTCGGTATCATGCCATATATCACTGCATCTATTGTGATTCAGCTTCTCGGCATGGTATTGCCGTCGTTCCAGAAAATGCAGAGAGAAGGTGAGAGCGGAAGACAGAAACTCAACCAGTACACCAGATACCTCACAGTGCTCATTCTCATTCTTCAGGGACCTGCATACTTGATGAACATCAAATATCAGGTAGCCGCAGCCGGTGGTTCATCTGCCGGAATGGGAATCTGGACAATCATTTACCTCACCATTATTCTTGCAGCCGGCTCAATGTTTATCATGTGGCTCGGTGAAAGAATTACCGACAGAGGTATTGGAAATGGTATATCATTCATCATTCTGGTTGGTATCATAGCCCGTCTCCCGGAAGCACTCATCTATGAATTCATCAGCCGTCTCCCCGGTGCTACCGGCTCACAAGGTGGTCTGATAATGTTTGTAGTTGAGATAATTCTTCTGTTCGCAGTTACTGTTGGCGCTGTGCTTCTGGTGCAGGGAACAAGAAAAGTCCCCGTGCAATATGCAAAACGTATTGTTGGGAACAGACAGTACGGTGGCGCCCGTCAGTACATACCCCTGAAAGTTAATGCAGCCGGTGTGATGCCCATCATCTTTGCTCAGGCAATCATGTTCATCCCCATCACACTCGCAGGATTCGGCTCTCAGGAAGGTAATAGCGGATTCTTCGCAGCTTTCTCAGACATCAACGGATTCTGGTACAACCTTGTGTACTTCCTTATGATTGTTGCATTCACATACTTCTACACAGCTATCACAGTGCGTCCTACTCAGATGGCTGAAGATATGAAACGCAACAACGGTTTCATTCCCGGTGTTAAGCCCGGTAAGAAAACTGCCGAATACCTTGACTCTATCATGTCGAGAATCACTCTTCCCGGTTCTATATTCCTCGGAATTGTAGCTATTCTCCCGGCATTTGCAAGATTCTTCGGTATTAGTCAGAACTTCTCACAGTTCTTCGGAGGTACATCACTACTCATTCTTGTCGGAGTTGTGTTGGATACACTCCAGCAGATTGAAAGCCATCTAATGATGCACCATTATGACGGACTCATGAAAGATGGTAAAATTAAAGGTCGTACCACAGGCAGCGCCTATTGAATATAACATCTAAGTTCGCAGAATCCCAGATGATATATATCAAGACCCCGACAGAAATCGAAGCGATGCAACCGGCTTGCACACTCGCCAGCCAGACACTTGGTGAACTTGCCAAGTGGATTAAGCCAGGCGTTACAACAAATAAACTGGAAACAATTGCTCGAGAATATATACGCGACAACGGTGGAACCCCTGCATGCCTTGGCTATGCAGGTTTCCCCGCCGCCGTATGTTGGGAAGTCAACGAAACTGTCGTTCACGGATTCCCTTCAAACTATACCCTTCGCGAAGGCGATATACTCGGCACCGATATTGTGGTTGAAATAGGAGGATTCAACGGTGATATGTGCTATACATTCCCCGTTGGAGAAATATCCCCCGAAGTGAAAGCTTTATGCGTCACCACTAAAGAATCACTTTACATAGGAATTGAGGCAGCCAAGGAAGGAAATAGAGTAGGAGATATTTCAAACGCAATCCAGACATACTGTGAGGCAAAAGGCTACTCAGTTGTCAGAGAAATGTGCGGACACGGAATAGGGCGGAAAATGCATGAGGAACCGGAAGTGCCCAACTTCGGAAAAAAATCAACAGGACCCATGCTACGGAATGGGATGTGCATCGCAATTGAACCTATGATCAATCTCGGTGCGCGTCAAGTGATCATTGAAAAAGATGGGTGGACCTGCCGCACACGCGACCGCAAACCATCTGCTCATTATGAACACACCATAGCCATTCAAGGAAACACCCCCCGAATCCTCACAACATTCTCCTATATCGAAGAAGTACTGCAACAAAGATTTATCTAACAATATAATCGAAGAATGGCAAAACAAGCTGCAATTGAGCAAGACGGTGTTATTGTAGAAGCACTCTCAAACGCAATGTTCCGCGTTGAGCTTGAAAACGGGCACGAAATCACAGCCCATATTTCAGGCAAAATGAGAATGCACTACATTAAAATACTTCCCGGAGATAAGGTTAGAGTGGAAATGTCACCCTACGACCTCTCAAAAGGAAGAATAGCATTCAGATACAAATAAACAAAAAACGAAATAAAGAGATGAAAGTAAGAGCTTCAGTAAAAAAGCGCACTCCGGACAGCAAAATCGTCCGCCGCAAAGGCCGTTTGTACGTAATTAATAAGAAAAATCCCAAGTACAAGCAGCGTCAAGGATAAATTTATTAATTTTGCAAAAAAAATAAAGTCAATATATGGCAGTACGTATCGTGGGAGTGGATCTCCCCCAGAACAAAAGAGGTGAAATCGCCTTGACATACATTTTCGGCATTGGCCGAAGCGCCGCAAAATCAATTCTTGAAAAAGCCGGCGTGGACAAAGACATCAAAGTGCAGGACTGGACAGACGACCAGGCTGCAAAAGTGCGCGAAGTTATCGGCGCAGAACACAAAGTTGAAGGTGATCTCCGCAGCGAGATTCAGCTCAACATCAAGCGTCTCATGGATATCGGTTGCTACCGTGGTATCCGTCATCGTAACGGACTCCCCGTGCGCGGTCAGAGCACTAAAAACAATGCACGCACCCGCAAAGGACGCAAGAAAACCGTCGCTAACAAGAAGAAAGCTACAAAATAACGTAATAATATGGCAAAAAAAACAGTCGCAGCTAAAAAGAGAAATGTTAAGGTGGACGCTGCCGGTCAGCTTCACGTTCATTCCTCATTTAACAACATTATCGTTTGCCTGGCTAACTCAGAGGGTCAGGTTATCTCATGGTCAAGCGCAGGTAAAATGGGCTTCAGAGGTTCTAAAAAGAACACCCCTTACGCAGCGCAGATGGCAGCGCAGGATTGCGCGAAGACCGCTTATGATCTTGGACTGCGTAAAGTGAAAGCATACGTTAAAGGTCCCGGCAACGGACGCGAATCTGCTATCAGAACAGTACACGGTGCTGGTATCGAAGTAACAGAAATCGTTGACGTTACTCCGCTGCCCCACAACGGATGCCGTCCCCCGAAACGCAGAAGAGTATAAACTGTTGCATCAGCTCTTTACGCAAAGTTACTAAAGCAATCACTTTATTTCAGGAAAGCATTATCAGTTAACCGGACGAGTGAAATTGACCATATTTTATTCACCTCTCTATGGTCGCGGCTGCACCAACGGATAACATTCATGCGATCCATTATAAAAACTAAAAAACAAAATGGCAAGATATACCGGCCCCAAGACTAAAATCGCCCGTAAATTCGGCGAACCCATCTTTGGCGAAGACAAAGTACTCGCCAGGAAAAACTTCCCCCCGGGACAGCACGGAGCTAACAAGCGCCGCAAAACTTCCGAGTATGGTGTTCAGCTCAGAGAAAAACAGAAAGCTAAATACACCTACGGAGTACTCGAAAAACAGTTCCGCAACCTCTTTGAAAAAGCTTCACGCACAAAAGGTATTACCGGTGAGGTTCTGCTTCAGCTCCTTGAAGGACGTCTTGACAACGTGGTTTACCGCCTTGGCATCGCACCCACTCGTGCTGCTGCCCGTCAGCTCGTCCTCCACCGTCACATCACAGTTAACGGCGACGTTGTAAATATCGCTTCATACGCTGTTAAGCCCGGAGACGTTGTCGGTGTTCGCGAAAAATCAAAATCACTTGAAGTTATCGCTGACGCCCTCGCTGGATTTAACCACAGCAAATACCCCTGGCTTGAATGGGACGAATCACTCAAATCAGGTAAACTCCTTCACGTACCTACCCGTGAAGATATCCCCGAAAATATTAAGGAACAGCTCATCGTCGAGCTCTACTCCAAGTAATCTTTAACACCAGATCCACATGGCTATATTAGCATTCCAAAAGCCTGACAAGGTCCTGATGTTGGAGGCTGACAATCATTTCGGCAAATTCGAGTTCAAACCACTTGAACCCGGCTACGGTACTACAATCGGAAACGCACTCCGCCGCATACTCCTCTCATCACTAGAAGGCTTCGCAATCTCATCTGTGAGAATTGACGGTGTGAAACACGAATTTGACACCGTACCCGGAGTTAAGGAAGATGTTACTAACATTATCCTTAACCTCAAGAAGGTTAATCTCAAACGCCTTAATGATGACATTGAAGACGAAAAAGTCAGGATAACCGTTGCAGGTACAGAAGAATTCAAGGCAGGTGACATCTCTAAGGCGCTCACCGGATTTGAAGTACTCAACCCCGACCTCGTAATCTGTCATTTGGATCCGAGCGCAAGCTTCAATATTGAACTTACTATTAACAAAGGTCGCGGATGGGTTCGCGCAGAGGAACAGGAAATTGTTTCCGACGACATCAACACCATTGCCATCGACTCTATCTACACACCTATTGTTAATGTGAAATATATCGTAGATAACTTCCGCGTTGACCAGAAAACCGACTACGATAAGCTCACGCTCGAAATCACTACCAACGGCTCGATCCTACCTCAGGACGCACTTAAAGAAGCAGCTAAGATTCTCATCCATCACTTCATGCTGTTCTCCGACGAGAAAATCACTCTCGAAACAACAGAAACTGAAGGCAACGATGAGTTTGATGAAGAAGTACTCCACATGCGACAGCTCCTCAAATCAAAACTTGTTGACATGGATCTTAGCGTCAGAGCACTCAACTGCCTCAAGAGCGCTGAAGTGGAAACCCTTGGTGAACTCGTCGTGTTCAACAAAACCGATCTTCTCAAATTCAGAAACTTCGGTAAAAAATCACTTACCGAACTCGACGAACTCCTTGCCAGCCTTAACCTTTCATTTGGCATGGATATTTCAAAATACAAATTAGACAAAGAGTAAAGAACGATGAGACATAATAAAAACTTCAACCACCTCGGACGCAAGAAGGCTCACCGCGATGCGCTCCTCGCAAACATGACAATTGCGCTGATTATGCGTAAACGCATCTTCACTACACTTGCTAAAGCGAAAGCACTGCGCATGTACGCTGAGCCACTGATTAACCGCGCCAAAAACGATACGATGGCTAACCGCCGTCTCGTTTTCAGCTACCTCCAGAACAAAGATGCCGTTACAGAACTCTTCCGTGAGATAGCACAGAAAATCGGTGACAGAAACGGAGGCTACACACGTATCCTCAAAACCGGCAACCGCCTCGGTGACAACGCTAAAATCTGCTTCATTGAGCTCGTTGACTACAACGAAAACATGCTCAAGGACAAAAACGGTAAAAAAGAAGGCCGCACACGCCGCAGCCGCCGCTCAACAAAGAGCGCTGCAGCTCAGCCCGCTGTTGAAAATCCCGTGGAAGCAGCTAAAACCGCTGAACCCGAGCTCCCCGCTGCAGAACCCGAAGCAGAAAAAGCAGCAGAATAATAAAATCACTGCTCAAACAATATCAGAGACTGTACCAAAAGTGCAGTCTCTTTTTTTTTGTGAAAAACGCTCAAATAATTAAAAACATCAAAAAACACTAATTCCGCTGCAAACTATTCCGGTGGAAATTATTAACTTTGCACAAAGCGCTAAAAACGCACGAACATATAACCAAAACAATTAATATACCCACAATTATGAGAATTGAAAAAATCATCGGTCGTGAGGTTCTTGACTCAAGAGGCAACCCCACAGTAGAAGTAGATGTTATCCTCGAATCAGGAGCACGCGGTCGCGCATCTGTTCCCTCCGGAGCTTCAACCGGTGTGAACGAAGCGCTTGAGCTTCGTGATGGCGACAAAGGTCGTTACCTCGGTAAAGGCGTTACCAAAGCAGTTGCTAACGTTAATGGACCCATTGCACAGGCACTCGTGGGAATGAGCGCACTCGATAGATCAAGATCGACGAAACTATGATTGCTCTTGACGGCACAGAAACAAAATCTAAACTCGGAGCAAACGCCATACTCGGTGTATCTCTCGCTGTTGCTAAGGCTGCCGCTGACTACCTCGATCTTCCCCTTTACAAATACATCGGTGGTGCTAACTCTTATGTTCTCCCCGTGCCCATGATGAACATCATCAACGGTGGAGCACACTCAGACGCACCCATCTGTTTCCAGGAATTCATGATTCGTCCTATCGGAGCTTGCTGCTTCAAAGAAGGCATCAGAATGGGCACAGAAGTATTCCATAGCCTCAAGAAAGTTCTCCACGACCGTGGTCTTTCTACAGCTGTTGGTGACGAAGGTGGATTCGCTCCCACACTTGACGGAACTAAAGACGCACTCAATGTAATCATCAAAGCTATTGAGCTCGCAGGTTACAAACCCGGCAAAGATGTTACAATCGGTCTTGACTGCGCATCTTCAGAATTCTACAAGGACGGTGTTTATGACTATACATGGAAGCAGGGCGCTAACGCACCTAAACTCACTTCTGAGCAGCAGGCGCAGTACCTTAAGGAACTCGTTGAAGAATTCCCCATCGACTCTATCGAAGACGGTATGGCAGAAAACGACTGGGAAGGATGGAA
>JAIDQW010000538.1 GCA_029062075.1 Paramuribaculum sp. | reverse complement strand
GTGGCGTTGTGACCACCGAAGCCGAAAGCGTTGCTGAGCGCGGCTCTCACATCGCGTTTCTGTGCTTTATTGAAAGTGAAATTGAGAGAATAGTCGATATTCTCATCTTCATCTCCCTCTTCATGGTTGATAGTGGGAGGTATGATACCTTCTTCAATAGCTTTGACGCTGAAGAGCGCCTCCATAGCTCCTGTGGCACCGAGCAGGTGTCCGGTCATGGATTTTGTAGAGCTGATGTTGAGCTTGTAAGCGGCATCACCGAAAAGTTCAACAATAGCTTTGATTTCGCTGATATCTCCAACGGGGGTTGATGTGCCGTGAACGTTGATATAGTCAATATCCTCGGGCTTCATGCCTGCATCGTCAAGGGCAGCCTGCATTGAAAGCTTGGCACCGAGTCCGTCGGGGTGAGTAGCGGTGAGGTGATAAGCATCCGCGCTCATTCCTCCTCCTGCCACTTCAGCATAAATCTTGGCACCTCTTGCTTTAGCGTGCTCAAGCTCCTCAAGGATGAGCACCGCGCTGCCTTCTCCCATCACGAATCCGTCGCGGCTCTTGCTGAATGGGCGAGAAGCTGTTTCGGGACTGTCGTTTCTGGTAGAGAGAGCGTGCATAGAGTTGAATCCACCAACGCCGGCGGGATAGATAGCGGCTTCAGCACCACCGGTAATGAATGCGTCAGCCTTACCGAGACGGATGAGGTTGAATGCATCAATAATAGCGTTGTTTGAAGAAGCACAAGCAGAAACCACACCGTAGTTGGGTCCGTGGTAGCCATATTCCATAGAGATGTGACCGCTTGCAATGTCGGCGATCATCTTAGGAATGAAGAAGGGGTTATATTTGGGGCCGTTTGCCTCATTGAGGGCATAATAGCCGGCTTCCTCCTCAAAAGTGTGCAGACCTCCGATTCCGGCTGCAACAATCACTCCCACTCTGTCGCGGTTGAGGTTGGGTGCCTCCTCCAGTTTGCTGTCCTCCACTGCCTGACGGGCAGCAACGAGTGCATACTGGGCATAAAGGTCAAGCTGTCTGAGCTTCTTGCGGTCAATATGGTCAGCGGCATTAAAGCCCTTGACTTCGCAAGCGAACTGTGTCTTGAACTTTGAGGCGTCAAAATGTGTGATAGGTCCGGCTCCGCTTTTGCCATCCACAGCAGCAGCCCATGTAGCGGGCACATCATTGCCGAGCGGTGTTATAGCGCCGAGCCCGGTCACTACTACTCTCTTTAATTCCATTCTATTGTGTAGGGTGAAAAATCGGTTGTTAAAAATAAAAGGAAGCCGACACGCCGACTTTTATCAAGCCGGAATGCCGGTTTTTGAGGTATCGGAAATTAGTTGTTCGCAGCTTCGATAAATGCGATAGCGTCAGCTACAGTAGCGATTTTCTGAGCTTCTTCGTCGGGAATTGTGATACCGAATTCCTTTTCAAACTCCATGATGAGTTCAACGGTGTCAAGGCTGTCAGCACCCAGATCCTGAGTGAAGTTTGCGGTTTAAGTTACTT
>JAIDQW010000537.1 GCA_029062075.1 Paramuribaculum sp. | reverse complement strand
AATTTGATCCTTCATCAGTGAGTAGCACCTGAAGGTTTTACTGTGTTCCGTAGTAACCTGATATGGTCATAATTGTTCTTAACTGTTCATAAACAGCTGTGAGCCATCTATGGTCATATACTCCAACAATGAGCCAGGACAGACCTTGAGCTTTAACCCTCTGACCAACAGCTTTCATGGGGTCGCCAAACAGGGTGGTGGCATCCTCCTTGCCGATAACAAGAGTTTTACGCTGATACTCGAGATCGGCAGAGTTTATGAATCTGCCGTCCATCATTTCGATGTCATACATCTTTTGCTCGGCAGGGAAAACACCTTCAATGGATGAGGAAATATAGTCTTTGTGGGACGAGATGTTTCCACCCATGAGATACTTGTATGCGCTAACCTCTTTGATTATTTCAGGATGTTCTCTCACGAGCATATCAATATCCTCAGCTTTGGGCTTGATTGAGCGTCCTTCCTTGTATCCTTTATATGGCTTGTTCGTATAGCCCTGATACACATTGATGCGGCGATTTCGCTCAGGGCTGCTTCTGTCCTCGAATGAATTAGCCACTCCTCGCGCCATGCCGAGCAACACAATGAGCATGAATATGCCCCATGTCACGGCAAATCCGGTAAGGAAAGTGCGTAATTTATTATTTCTGATAGTCTGGGCTATCTCTCTAATCAGATCAAACATGAATCTCAGGTTTTTCCGGTTGAATAATTCCGTCCTCTATTCTGATAATACGGTTGGTTGCGTCTCCAACTTTCGGGTCGTGGGTAACTATTATGATAGTCATTCCGTCTGCATTAAGCTGCCGGAACACATTCATCACCTCCTTAGAGGTATGCGAGTCAAGAGCACCCGTAGGTTCATCGGCGAGAATGATGGAGGGCTGTGTGATGAGTGAACGTGCAATAGCCACTCTCTGCTTCTGACCGCCTGAAAGTTCACCCGGAAGGTGGTGGGCGCGGTCGGCAAGTCCCATTCTTTCCAGTTGCTCCATAGCAAGAGCGTTGCGCTTGCGGCGAGACACTCCCTGATAGAACAAGGGTAACGCTACATTTTCAAGCGCGTTCTTGTAGCTTATGAGGTTAAAGCTCTGAAACACAAAGCCTATCATTTTGTTTCTCAATTCGGCAGCCTTATTCTCACTGAGATTCTTGATTAGTACCCCGTCAAGATAATATTCACCGGAGTCATAATTATCAAGAATACCTAATATATTAAGGAGTGTTGATTTGCCGGAACCTGAAGCACCCATGATAGACACCAGTTCGCCTTTGGCTATTTTCAGATTAATACCCTTGAGCACATGGAGGGGCACCACGCCCGGGTAAGTTTTGTTTACATCCTTGAGTTTAATAATCATTGTTCAATTGATTTTATACGTTAGAGGAGACTAACGAAGATAAAGTTACACAAAGGTGAAATTTATTTCAAAAAAACGGGAATATTTATTTGTTTTTCAAAACATCTTGGTTTATCTTTGTGTTGTAATAATGAAGCGAGAGAGCTTCGGTACCTGATATAAAACAATAAAAGCTTCAAGGTTTACCACATCAAAGTAGATTGGGAAACTCATCAATTACTTGTGAAATACCGAGACAAGCTTAGCCGGCCAATGGCGGGCCCCATCCCACTTGTGGGAGGCATTCATGCCCAGGCGGATTACAAAGGCAGGCGAGCACTCAAATCCTGTCATTCGGAGTTTCATCGCATCCTTTGATGTGGAATTTATAAGGAGGTTGTATCATAACGATAAGTTTTGATGCAACCTCTTCTTTTTTGATAGTTAGAGGGCGCAATTTCTTAATAAATAAGAAAGGTGGTGGAATTTTTGACTGATTCCACCACCTTTTATAGTCTCAGAAGATTTTATTTAGTCTTCTTTTCCAGGCATTTTTTACAGATTTCTTTAGCGAAAGCATGACGGGCATAGTTCCAGTCGTTTGCCTGGAAAATATCCTCGTGAGTGCGCAGACGCTTGTGGAAATCTTCATAGTTACGCTCGTTTTGGGGAGTCCATCCGGCTTCAGCCACAGCTAATAGTCGGGGAAGCATCAGATATTCAAGAAGCTCCGGAGCAATAACATACTCAGACCAGAAATTTGCCTGAACGCCCATATACTTGTCGGCAAGCTCTGCCGGAATATCTTTCATAGGCACATAATTGTAAACAGCTTCGAGAGTTTCCGTTCCCCAACCCTGGGTGAGAGGTTCGCCGGCAAGAGGAGACTGTTTTCTGTTTATATAATAAGGAATCTGCGGAGTAAGAATGGTGGTAAGTCCTCTTGTAGCCGCTTCTTTGGCAGCTTTGTCTGCTCCTACCCATGCCATGATGGTCATGTCCTTGGGAAGCATGTCTGTGTTTCCATGAAGCACTTCATTCCAGAATATCAGTTTACGTTGCTCATCTTTAGGTTTCGCAGCAATATGATTTACAAGTTCTTTGTAGAAATTGAGCTGCAGATCGCGGAAATTGGTGGAGCCGATGCTGTCAAGCTGTGCTATGCAGGCATCGTTCTTTTCCCATTTATCAGTAGGACATTCGTCACCGCCGAGGTGTATGTATCCGTATGGGAACAAAGGTATCAGTTCATCGATAATATCTTTGGCAAACTGAACGGCAGCGGGATTGGATACATTCATCACGTCGCGGCTTACTCCCTGCATAATCCACACTTCGTGGGTATTTTCCGGATCACAGGCAAGAATCTCAGGGTAAGCAGCAACCGCAGCCTGGGTATGACCTGGAATGTCAATCTCAGGAACAACCTCAATAAAGCGGTCTTTTGCGTATGCAACAATCTCTTTGATATCATCCTGAGTGTAAAATCCGTAGTAGGGTACTGTGTCGGTGTTAAATGAACCCCATCCGAGTGATGTGCTCTTTCTCTTTGCACCCACATCTGTGAGCTTGGGATATTTCTTGATTTCAATACGCCAACCCTGATCTTCAGTCAAGTGCCAGTGTAAGCGGTTCATTTTGTATAGTGCCATCATATCAAGGACTCTCTTCACTTCATCCTTGCCGAAAATATGGCGTCCTTCATCAAGCATAAATCCGCGCCATCCGAATCGGGGAGAGTCTGTTATAGTAACTTCCTCAACAGTAGCAGGAGAGGCTGCGACAACGGGGAGCATCTGGCGAAGAGTCTGCAATCCATAGAAAAAGCCTGCGGGGCGTGAGGCGGAGATAACAACTCCTGCCGGGCTCACGTTCAGGTTATAGCCTTCGGGTGGAACAGACATATCGAGCATCAATGAGATGTCGGAGTTCGCATCTGTCTTTCTAATATTTGCGCCGGTAGCTTTTTCAAGCTCCGGAAGCATTATAGTGAAAAGATTAGCGATACTGTCGCCCTCATAAGCAGGCACCATGTAGGTGGTTTCTTTAGGAAAGGTGTAAGAAGATTTGCCTTTGGTAACAGAGGCGGGCAGTGGAATGATGTCTGCTGCAGACACAGTTGCGGCACAGATTAGCATGATACCGGCAATTGATCCGGTTAGTGATTTGAAATTCATAATTATAAATTCGGAATTAGAATATTATTTCCCACAAAGTTAGCATAATATATTTAATTCTTTAATTTTGCGTGAAATAATAGTATTGAAAAGATATGGGATTCTACACAAGTGAGATAATGACCGGAGCTCCTGCAACGTTCAAATCAGAAACTCAGAAACTTATATATGACTCTCTGGTGCGCTCCGGATTGTTTTTCAGCCGCATTGAAAGTGACCCCGGAGTGTCGATGGATGATTGCCTTAACATTGACAAGGCTTTCGGAATAGATACAGTTAAGACAATTTTGCTTACCAACCGGCAAAAGAATAAGTTCTGGCTTTATATCACTCATGCCCGAAAACCCTTTATAACTAAGGCATTTGGAGCATCATTGCAGATTCCAAGAGTATCCTTTGCCGATGAGCAGCTGATGCTTGAGGTACTCGGAACTCCCCACGGAGCAGCAACGCCTCTTGCTCTTCTACGCCCTGAAGCTTCAGATGTTATCTTTGTGATGGATAAGGATGTGGCTGAAAGAGAAAAGATTGTTGTAACCGATGGCGATGCGTGTGGTTTCATAGCCATAGCTAATAAAGATTTGTTAGCTTTGCTTAACCGCATTCCGGTTCTCATAGAAAATCCGGCTGAAATAGTTCTTTAAGAAAAAAGGTTGTGTAAGAGCCTGCTCTTACACAACCTTTTTATATAGAATACAGGGGAGTACGCTATTACTCCTCCTTAGTTCTGTTCTTGGCTTTGTTTTTTGTTTTTGTTGCGGAGGAATCAATATCTTTTTCCTCCTTGAGGTCAATTTCGTTTTTGTCCTTGTCAATAACTCTGTACTCAAGGTAGGCGAGCGACTGGTCAGGAAGAATCTTGAATTTTCTACCTAATGCAAGACGCCATCTCAGGTATTGCGAGAATAATCCCTTTTTGAGATATGCGTTGACGTATGGGTGAACATACATGATAAAGTCATTCACTTTAAGGTCATGCACCAGATATTCGATTTTCTCCTTGAGGGTGTCAGTGAAAAGTAGTGAAGGCTGAACAATGCCTTTACCGTAGCAGGAAGGACACTCTTCGGCTGTAACGATGTCAAGTGCGGGCCGCACTCTCTGTCGGGTAATCTGCATCAGCCCGAATTTACTGAGCGGTAGTATGTTATGGCGTGCTCTATCGTTAGCCATAATCTCTTTCATGTGCTCATAGAGTTTCTGGCGATGCTCTGCCTTAGCCATATCGATAAAGTCAATGACAATAATGCCACCCATATCCCTCAGGCGAAGTTGCCGTGCTATTTCATCAGCGGCTCTGATATTAACATCGAGTGCATTGCTCTCCTGGTCATTGGCAGCTTTGGATCGGTTTCCGCTGTTAACGTCAATAACATGCAGAGCCTCAGTATGCTCGATAATGATGTATGCTCCGCTTTTGAATGACACCGTTTTGCCAAACGAAGATTTAATCTGTCGTGTGATATTGAAGTTGTCAAAAATCGGGGTCTCCTTGTCGTAGAGCTTAACAATGTCTTTTTTCTCAGGAGCGATAAGGCTCACATACTTAGAAATCTGTGAGTAAATATCGCTATCGTTAACATAGATGTTTTCAAATGATGGATTGAAAACATCGCGGAGTACTCCCACAATTCGGCTTTCCTCTTCAAAAATGAGTGCCGGGGCGGTGGCTTTCTGCGCTCTTGCAACAGTGTCTTCCCAACACTGCAGAAGTGTTTTCATTTCATGGTTGAGTTCAGCCACTCTTTTTCCTTCAGCCGATGTGCGGATAATGACGCCGAAGTTTTTGGGGCGGATACTTTCAACGAGTTGCCTGAGTCTGAATTTTTCCTCAGTGGTTTTAATTTTCTGGGAAATAGAGATTTTGTCACCAAACGGAATCAGCACGAGATACCTGCCGGTAAGTGTTATTTCAGTGGTGAGCCTGGGCCCTTTTGATGATATGGGTTCCTTGACGATCTGCACCATCAGTTCCTGCCCCGGGCTGATAAGGTCGGCTATAGAGCCGTGCTTATCAATTTCGGGTTCAAGCTTCATTTTTGACAATGACGGCACATGCTTTTTGTCGGTAAGGGCTGTGTTGAGAAAAGAGGAGTATGAGGAGAATCGTGAGCCAAGATCCAGATAATGGAGGAAAGCGT
>JAIDQW010000536.1 GCA_029062075.1 Paramuribaculum sp. | reverse complement strand
TTAACCCCCCCCCCCCCCCCCCCCCCCGCTCCTCAGGAGTCTCGTGAGCTCGGAGATGTGTATAAGAGACTCCATAACCTTTTCAGGCAACGGCGAGCCGACTCTGCATCCAGAATTCGCCGGAATAATTGATGATACTGTTGCCCTGCGTGACAAATATTTCCCGGCGGTGAAAATAAGTGTGCTCAGCAATTCCACCCGGCTGGAAGATGCAGCGGTGTGTGAGGCTTTGAAAAAGGTTGACAATAATATTCTCAAACTTGACTCGGCGATTACTTCCACCATGCGCCTGATTGACCGCCCTAATTCACCCGATTTCACATCGGAAAAGGTTATTGACCGTATTGCTCGATTCGGCAACAAGTGCATTGTACAGACAATGATTCTGCGTGGCTCACACAACGGCATTCAGGTTGACAATTCCACCCCGGAGGAGGTTGACGCTCTGATCCGGGCATATAAGAAGATTAAGCCGGCGGAGGTGATGCTCTATTCCATCGACCGCAAGACACCGGAAGAGGCTCTGGTGAAGGTGGAAAAGGATGAACTGGAGCGAATTGCCGGGCTCATACGTAAAGAAGGCATTAAAGTAATGGTTAGCTGATTGATTATGAATAATGTGATTATACCCGCGCCTCTGAAACGTGGCGACACTGTGGTGTTTGTGTCACCCGCGGGAACAGTTAAAAGTCAGTTTGTTACAGATGCAGCAAAGGTGCTGGAGCAACAGGGCTGGAAAGTGAAGATAGCCCGCAATGCCCTCGGCAAGTGGCGCACTTTCAGCGGCACACCCAATGAGCGTTACACCGATTTGAGCACTGCCCTGCTTGACCCTGACGTCAAGGCTATTTTCTGCAGCAGAGGAGGATACGGAGTGGTGCATCTCCTTGACCGCCTTGACAAACTGCCGCTCCGCAACAATCCCAAATGGATTATCGGCTACAGCGACATCTCGGCACTACATGCGCTTATGAACAAGCACGGCATTGCAAGCATCCATGCTCCTATGGCTAAACATATCTCCACCTTTTCAGGCAAGGATGAGGATTCGCAGAGTCTTTTCAAAATCCTTAAAGGGGAAATGCCTGAATATCATATCAAAGCAAGTCCGCTTAACCGCTACGGCACAGCCACCGGCAAACTGATAGGCGGCAATCTTGCGGTGATTGCCGACCTGATTTCCACACCGTTTGACGTTTTCAAGCCACGCACCATTCTATTCATCGAGGATATATCTGAGCCGATATATAAAACGGAACGCATTCTCTATCAACTCAAACTCAGCGGAGTACTCGCTTCGCTCGCCGGGCTGATTGTCGGTCAGTTCACCGAGTACAGCAAGGATGTTGACGGACGCAGCATGGAGAGCATGATAGCCGAGATGGTCAGGGAATATAAATATCCGGTAGCCTACGGAGTGCCCGTAGGTCATGTAGATCACAACATCCCCCTCGTGGAAGGAGTCACCACGACCCTATCCGTAACCGTGCGAGGCACCGTAATTTCACAGAAATAACCCACGCGTACAGACATGATGTATCAAGTCAGTCAGGGTCAGCACCGAAGGCGCACCGCCCACATCTCTCCCACCATTCACATTACTCCCATTGCTCCCATTATTCCCACAGCATCGCCTCTACGAGGCTCATGATTTTTTTGTTCCCCCTATCCCCAGCCTGCGCTTCGCTTGGCTGGGGTTACGCATAGCATCGCACCTCAGGTGCTCCCCCTCTCCCCACACTCCGCGCCATTGGCGCTATCGTGTGGGGCTTTCAACCACCCCGCGCTTCTCCGAAGCGCCCCCTGCAGCGCGCGTCCACATTACTCCGGAGCCTTCCCAGTAG
>JAIDQW010000535.1 GCA_029062075.1 Paramuribaculum sp. | reverse complement strand
CCTCATACCTTAATATAATGTATATCCCGGGTAGCTCTGAGCTGGTAGTGTTCATGGCTGCTTTCATCGGGGCGCTCATAGGATTCCTCTGGTATAACGCTTATCCGGCGCAGGTATTCATGGGCGACACCGGAAGCCTTACCATAGGAGGAATCATAGCGGTGTTCGCTATACTGATCCGCAAAGAGCTGCTAATACCTATTCTTTGCGCGATCTTCTTTGTTGAAGATCTCAGTGTGATGCTGCAGGTAGCATATTTCAAATATACTAAAAAGCGTACCGGCACCGGGAAGCGTATATTCAAGATGACCCCTCTTCACCATCACTTCCAGAAACCGGGCAACAGTGGCATTGAGGCAATTATTCAGGCACCTCTGAGAGCTGTGCCGGAGTCAAAGATTGTGACACGTTTCTGGATTATTGCGATTTTTCTTGCCGCAGTGACTTTTGTAACACTTAAAATCAGGTAATTATGGCAAACGATATAAATAATGCATCTGTCCGCACCCTTGTGGTTCTCGGAGGAGGAGAAAGCGGAGTTGGCGCGGCCATTTTAGGTAAGGATAAAGGCATGAAAGTATTTCTGTCTGATTCCGGCAATATTTCGCAAAAGTACCGCGATATGCTTGATGCTGAAGGCGTTGAATGGGAAAGCGGAACTCACAGCATGGACAAGATACTTGCTGCTGACGAGGTGGTGAAGAGTCCCGGTATTCCCCCTACCGTTCCTGTGGTTGAGGCTATTGTAAGCAAAGGCATTCCGGTGATTTCAGAGATAGAGTTTGCCGGAAGATACACCGATGCCAAGATGGTGTGCATAACCGGCAGCAACGGAAAAACCACCACCACTCTGCTCACATATCATATTCTCCGCAACGCCGGCATCAATGTAGGACTTGCCGGTAATGTAGGCAAGAGCCTCGCTCTTCAGGTAGCAAGAGAGCACCATGATGTATATGTCATAGAGCTGTCAAGTTTCCAATTGGAGAATATGTATGAATTCAAGGCAAATGTTGCCGTGCTGCTGAATATTACGCCTGACCATCTTGATCGCTACGATTACAAGATGGAAAACTATGTGAAGGCTAAATTCCGCATCATTCAGAACCTCACATCGCAGGACGCATTCATTTACTGGCAGAATGACCCCGTGATTGAGGCGCAGATGGCTCACATTGTCACCGAAGCGCAGCTTTTCCCCTTTGCAGAGCGTGAGGAAAATGGCACGAGAGCATACGTTGATGAGGATGATTCGGTTGTATTTCTTACTCCGGAAACATCCATGCGCATGCCGAGAGCCGATTTGTCGCTCAGCGGACTCCATAATCTGTACAACTCCATGGCTGCAGGATTGTCGGCATGTCTGCTTGATATTAAAAAAGAGGATATACGCAAAGCCCTATCCGATTTCCAGGGAGTGGAGCACAGGCTTGAATTTGTCAGGGAAGTAGGCGGAGTGAGGTATATAAATGATTCAAAGGCAACCAATGTGAACTCATGCTGGTATGCGCTTGAAAGTATGCCTGAAAACACAGTGCTTATTCTCGGTGGAAAAGACAAGGGCAATGACTACACCGAAATTGAGCCTCTGGTAAAGGAAAAAGTGAAAGCGATAGTGTGCATGGGTAAGGACAATACCAAGCTGGAGCAATTTTTTGAGGGAAAAGTGCCTCAGCTCCTTTCGGTGCACTCGCTTGACGATGCCATAAAGGCATGTGTGTCTGTTTCTAAACCGGGAGACACTGTGTTGCTGTCGCCATGCTGCGCAAGCTTCGACCTCTTTTCAAGCTATGAGGACAGAGGCAGGCAGTTCAAGGACGCTGTAAATAAGCTTTAATAAAAAATACAATCACCGCAATGGAATTATCTGCAACAACACCACAAATCGAAGGAGCGGCACCCGCCGTAACCGGAGAAACAACTGAATCCAAATCAGATAAATATATCTGGGGAATTTACATTTTTCTATGTATAGTCTCTATTATAGAGCTGTACAGTGCCTCATCTCGTGAGGTGGCATCTGCCAGAATGGGAGTTTACGGTCCCGTTGTGCGTCATATTTTCATGATTGCCGCCGGATGCGGAATCATTCTGCTGCTTCAGAGGGTTCACTACCGCAAGTTTATTCCCCTCATTCCAACATTTGCGTTGCTAAGTGTTGTGATGATGATTTATGTGATGTTTTTCGGTGAGGTAGTAAACGGTGCGCGCCGCAGTTTCAGCCTGTGTGGAGTCACGATTCAGCCATCGGAGTTCCTTAAGCTCTCTGCCGCTCTGGTTATTGCGTGGATAATGTCACGCACCCAGATAAAAGGCGGGGTGAAGAGAATAGGGGTGATATGGTCGGCAATCATAGTCATGGCATTCAGTGGTCTGCTGATTAAGCAGGGTATGACCAACACCATTCTCCTTATGAGCATCAGCCTATCTATGATGGTGATTGGGGGCGTTGAGTGGAAAAAATTCTTTTGCGTGCTCTTTGTTTACGGAGTGTGCTGCGGGATATTCGTCTTGATAATCAAATCGGGCGGAGGAGATGATGATGTGGATCGAAGCTCTACCTGGAAGGAACGAGTCGAGCGATTCATAGGCAACGGTGAGCCCAAATATAAGCAGGAGCTTAATGCCAAGAACCGCCAGGAAATGTATTCATATATGGCGCAGGCAAATGGAGGAGTGTTCGGTGTGTTCCCCGGAAACTCCCGCGAAACAGCCCGTCTGCCTCTCGCTTTCTCCGATTTTATCTACTCCATTATTATTGAGGATACCGGACTTGTTGGTGGATTGTTTGTGCTCGCTGCCTATCTGCTGCTGCTCGGCAGAGCGAGTGCAATATCCGCAAAGTGCTCGCGGGTGTTCCCGGCGCTGCTTGTTATGGGCATGGCGGTGATGATTGCGTTTCAGGCACTCTTCCACATGGCGATTGTCACCGGCTTCTTCCCCGTCAGCGGACAGCCTTTGCCGCTGATATCCAAAGGCGGAACCTCGATACTCATAACCTCTATTGCCCTCGGCATAATGCTTAGTGTAAGCCGCCACGCGGTGCGTAATGACAAGAAGCGCAACGAAATCAATGAAGAAATTAATGCACTGCCGGAAGAACTCCGCGCAGCTAACCCCACACAGCTTTAATATATAGTATAAGGATGAATAGCAACACACGCAGACCATTGAAGGTCATTGTCAGTGGAGGGGGTACCGGAGGGCACATTTTCCCGGCCCTCTCTATCGCAGATGCACTCAAGCGAGCAAATCCGGACACCGAGATTCTCTTTGTCGGTGCTGAAAACAGGATGGAAATGGAAAAAGTGCCCGCAGCGGGTTATCCTATCGTAGGGCTGCCTGTTGCCGGATTTGATCGCAAGCGTCTGTGGCGCAATTTCAAAGTGATAGCCAAACTCATCAAGAGTATGGCTAAGGCAAAGAAAGTGGTAAAAGACTTTGCGCCGGATGTAGCTGTTGGTGTAGGGGGATACGCCAGTGGACCTGTGTTGAAGCAGGCTCAGGCTGCAGCAATACCCACTGTGCTTCAGGAGCAGAATTCTTATCCGGGAGTTACAAACAAGATGCTCGCGCCCAAGGCTAAGGCTATTTGCACAGCCTATCCCGGCATGGACAGATTTTTCCCCGCTGAAACTATTGTCTTGACAGGAAATCCGGTGCGTGCGGCGCTTACAGCCTCAACCCTGACCAGAGAGCAGGCTTGTGAGGCACTCGGCTTTGATCCTGCCAAACCCCTCCTGTTCGTCACAGGAGGCAGTCTGGGAGCAAGAACAATAAACCGGAGCGTGGAGGCAGCACTGAAAATGTTTGCCGAAAAGCAGATTCAGGTGCTTTGGCAAACCGGTAAACTGTATGCCGACGAGTGTGCTAAGGCGGCTGAGTCATATCCTCTGGTTAAGGCTATGCCATTTATTGCCGACATGGCAACCGCCTATCGGGCTGCCGACCTGGTGGTGGCAAGAGCCGGGGCCGGGACTATCTCCGAACTTGAACTGCTGGGCAAGCCGGCTATTCTCATCCCATCACCGAATGTGGCTGAGGACCATCAGCGAAAAAATGCCGAAGCACTCACATCGCGCGGCGCGGCGATAATGATTCTTGATGCGGATGCACCTGCCGAACTTGGCGAGAAAGTGTGTGCGCTTATAAGCAACAGAGATGCTCTGCTGGCGCTCGGAGCGGCTGCCGCTTCGCTTGCCAAAGAAAACAGTGCTGAAAAAATTGTTGATGTTATTTACTCGGTAGTGTTATGAAACCAAACGTATTTTTCATAGGTGCCGGAGGTATCGGCATGGCGGCTCTTGAACGATTTCTGCTGGCAAAGGGACATGAAGTTGCCGGATATGACCGCACCGAAACAGAACTCACAAAGGCTCTTGCCGCTGAGGGTGTCAGTATTTCTTTTGACGGTTCTCCTGAGAGTATTCCCGCCAATTTCACCGATCCTGAAACGACATTGGTGGTATATACCCCCGCCGTTCCGGAGTCGCTGCCGCTTTTCAAATGGTTTCGTGACAACGGATTTGAAATAGTCAAGCGTGCCAAGCTACTCGGTGAGATTACCCGTATGAGTAAAGGACTCTGCTTTGCAGGAACCCATGGAAAAACCACCACTTCCTCTATGGCGGCGCATCTCCTGCACAACACTCCTGCCGGATGCAGCGCATTTCTCGGAGGTGTGCTCAGAAATTACGGCACAAACTTCCTGCTCAGCGAAACATCGCCATACACTGTCATTGAAGCTGACGAGTATGACCGCTCGTTTCATCACCTCTCACCCTATATCGCTGTCATAACCGCAACCGATCCCGATCATCTTGACATTTACGGCACCGAGGAGGCTTATCTGGAAAGTTTTGCAAAATTCACAGAACTTATCCGCCCCGATGGAGCTCTCATTGTTCATACAGGTTTGAAGCTTAAGCCAAGGGTTGCCCCCGGCGTGAAAATATATACCTATTCGCGTGACGAGGGTGATTTCCATGCGCAAAATATCCGCAGACAGAACGGACGCATAATATTTGATTGCGTCACGCCGACAGGCACTATTAAAGATATAGAGCTCGGTGTGCCGGTGGAAATTAACATTGAAAACGCCATAGCAGCCATTGCCGCAGTGTCTGTTGCAGGAGAGGCTGATGACGAAGCCGTGCGCAAGGCGATGTCAACATTCATGGGACCCAAACGCAGATTTGAATTCTATCTGCGTGAGGATGGACCTGAAGGAAGAGCTATTATCGATGATTACGCGCATCATCCGGATGAACTTAAGGCTTCCATTACCTCTGTTAAATCACTCTATCCGGATAGAAAACTCACTGTTGCATTTCAGCCGCATCTCTATTCGCGTACAAGAGATTTCGCGCAGCAGTTTGCCGATGCGCTGTCACTTGCCGATGAGGTGATTCTGCTGGATATTTATCCCGCTCGTGAAGAGCCTATACCGGGAGTAACATCAGAAATAATATTTGATAAAGTTAAAACACCCGATAAAGTCATGATTTCAAAGCAAGAGTTGACAAACACCATAAAAAAATGTAACTTTGAAATCCTATTGACTGCCGGAGCCGGAGATATGAGCGAAATGCTGCCGGAAATAGTTGAAACTGTTGTGAATAGTAAATGAAAAAAAGAAAGTTGACAAATGAAATGAACCCGGATAAGAGGCGGCGCACCATCTTCCAGGCGGTGGTTGGTATTGCTCTCGCTTTTTATCTCGTGCTCGCCCTTAATATTACCGCCGGGGTGAGTGCCGAGAGAAAATGCACCGGACTCAGAATTGCTGTCAACGACACTGCCTCTCTCAAATTTGTCACAGCAACGGAGCTTGCTCACGAACTCGGTTCTCTCCCCGCCGATGTCAGGGGCATGAATATTCTTGACATTGACACGGACAGCATTGAGCGATTTCTGGCTGCTATCGACAAGATTGAGAAGGTGAATGTGCTGCGTCTCACTGACGGAGCCGTACTTATTACCGTTGACCCCCTTCACCCCGTTGCAAGGGTTTTCGACAAGGATAAGTCATACTACATCAACCGCACAGGTAAAAGAATTTCAGCGAGTGCAAGATATCACATGGATGTGCCTGTGATACAAGGTAATTTCAGCGACAGCATCTTCCCGCCGGAAAAAGTTATTCCCTTGCTCGACTATATTTCAGCCGACTCACTCTGGAACTCTTTGGTTTCCATGATTAAGGTTGACAAGGCAAACGACATTATTATCGTGCCGATTGTCAGAGGACAGGTTATCAATTTCGGATCTCCCGACAATTTCGATAACAAATTCAACCGTCTCGAAAGAATGTATGCCGAAGTTATGCCGGTCAAAGGATGGAGTTACTACGACACAATCTCCGTTAAATGGGACGGACAGATTGTTGCCACAAGAAGACATAAAAAACTTGACCAGCCGAAATTTGCAGCGGATGACGAGGATGAAGAAACCGACATCTCTGCCATGATGGTCGGTGAAGGAATAGCTCCCGGACAGGTTAAAGCCGGGGTTAAGGCTAAGAATGACAAACCTATTCCGGCTTCAAAAGTTAACAATTAGATAAATCGCCCACACTATAAGTAATATGGATATCACAACCATCGTAGCCCTTGAAATCGGCAGCTCCAAGATTTGCGGAGCGGTTGGCACCGTTGATGCCGAAGGTACACTCACCGTCAAGATTGTTGAGGAGGAACCCCTTATCGACAGCGTGAGATACGGACAGCCCAGAAACATTAAGGTTTCCACCGCCTCTATTCAGCGTATCCTCCGTAAAATTCAGAACCGGCTTGAGGGACGCAAGATACTCTCTGCTTATGTGGGAATCGGTGGACGCTCCCTCAGCTCAATCCCTACCGAGGTTGAAAGGAATATGCCGCCGGAAACGGAGATAACCCCCGAGCTCCTCAACAGGCTCTATCTTGAAGCCAAAACTTCGGCGAATACCGATAAGGATATCCTCGCCGTTGAGCCGCGGGCTTTCTATATCGACCATACCAGAATTGAAAAAGACCCCGAGGGCATGGTGTGCTCCGACATCAGAATGACTGCAAATCTAATCGTATGTCGCAAGCAGCTCAAAAGAAACATTGACCTGCTTGTCAAGGAAAATGTTGGGCTCGGTGTTGCCGGATATGTCATCCGACCGATAGCCGAAGCGGAGCTTGTGCTCACCCCCGATGAAAAACGACTGGGATGTATGCTCGTTGACTTCGGTGCGGAAACAACCACCGTGGCTATTTACCGTCAGGGCAGACTCCAGTATCTCGCAACTATCCCCATCGGGTCAAGAAATATCACCCGTGATATCACTACCCAGAATTATGTGGAGGAGGAAGCTGAAAACATTAAGATTACAAGAGGAAATGCATCATACTCCGGAGAAGCATCCGACAGCGCGACACTGCCTGAGGTGACTCACCTGGTAGTGCACCGCACATCGGAAATCATTGCCAATGTTAAGGCGCAGATTAAGTATGCTTCACTCTCCGCTCAGGAGCTCCCCGGGGGAATTGTCATTGTGGGAAGAGGGGCGAAACTTCCCGGATTCAGTGAAAAAGTCGCTAAGGAAACCGCACTGAAAGTGAGAATTGGCACAGCTACATCTTCAGCGGTAAGGATAGGAGACAGCAGAATACCATCCGACGCGGTGGATATTATCTCAATTCTACTTGCCGGTAGCGCTGACCCCGTAGAGTGTCTGGAGCCGAAGCCGGAACCTGAACCCGCATTTGTTGAACCGACACCCGTTCCCGAAACTGATGAGCCCGCCGGCAAGTCAGGTAACGGATTTGGAAAAACAATTGGCAAATGGTGGGAAAAATTAAAAACTGCCGTTGAT
>JAIDQW010000534.1 GCA_029062075.1 Paramuribaculum sp. | reverse complement strand
GAAATCACCTTTAATATATTTGAAATAGCCAGCCATGGCAACCATCGCGGCATTGTCTGTAGTGAAAATTCTTTCCGGAATATATGCTTTCAATCCATGCCTGGTGCAGTACTCGGCAACAGCATTTCTCACTCCCGAATTGGCACTGACTCCACCGCCTATAGCCACGCTCTTAACCCCGGTCTGCTTAACCGCTTTATCCAGCTTGTCTATGAGAATATCAACGATAGTACGCTGCAGAGAAGCAGCGAGGTCAGTCATATTCTCTTTAATGAAATCAGGATTAACTTTCATTTCATCGCGCAGGGTGTATAGGAAAGATGTTTTAAGTCCGCTGAAACTATAGTCAAGACCCGGAATCCGTGGTTTGGCAAACTTGAATCTGGTGCTGTCGCCTTCGGCAGCGAGTCTGTCAATATGAGGTCCGCCGGGATAGGGAAGTCCCATCACCTTCGCGCACTTGTCAAAAGCCTCTCCGGCGGCATCATCTATAGTTTTGCCGAGAATTTCCATATCCTCAGCACTCCTGACAAGAATAAGCTGACTGTTGCCACCGCTCACAAGCAAGCATAGAAATGGAAATTCAGGCACCTCATCATCTTTATTCCTGCGGATGAAATGGCTCAGAACATGACCGTGCAGATGATTAACATCAACCATAGGTATTCTCAGCCCGAGGCTCATCCCCTTGGCAAAAGAGGTACCGACAAGCAGCGAGCCGAGCAAGCCTGGACCACGGGTAAAGGCGATAGCACTCAGCTCGTTAGCCTTGATACCCGCACGCTTGAGAGCAGCATCCACCACCGGCACGATATTCTGCTGGTGAGCGCGGCTGGCGAGTTCCGGCACCACTCCGCCATACTCCTCGTGAATGCTTTGGCTTGCTATAACATTGCTGCGCAAAATACCGTCAGTAATCACAGCCGCGCTTGTATCATCACAGGAACTCTCTATCCCAAGAATGGTTATATCACTCATAATTATCAATATTCCTTTTGATTTGAGATACTCTTTTGGAGTATATCATTCTGCAAAGTTACATAATAATAGCTGCAGATTGGAAAAAAAAAGGTAACTTTGCGCCCGAATTTTTAAGAAGACAATATGCAGAATATCCGCAACATTGCAATTATAGCTCACGTTGACCACGGTAAAACAACTCTCGTTGACAAGATGCTTCTTGCAGGACACCTGTTCCGTGACAATCAGACAACAGGAGAATTGATTCTCGACAATAATGACCTGGAGCGTGAAAGAGGTATTACAATTCTTTCAAAAAACGTGTCAATCAACTATAAAGATACCAAAATCAATATTATAGATACCCCTGGAC
>JAIDQW010000533.1 GCA_029062075.1 Paramuribaculum sp. | reverse complement strand
GCGTGAGTGTCTCCGTGTCTTTGAAATAACATAGGAAATTAAACGATAAAATGGCTAAACAGAACGAAAGCGAAACCCGTACATCGCTTGACGATTTGAATGATCAGCTCACCGGACTTGAGCAGAAGGTGCAGAATAATCAGAAAAAGATTATGTGGGGTATTGTCGCTGTGCTTGCAGTGGTATGTCTCATCTTGATATGGATTTATGCGGTGCGCCGTCCGGGTATTGAGGCTGCAGACAATGCGGTTGGTCAGGCTGATATTACAGCAACAATGGGCAATGATTCTCTTGCACTTGAGCAGTACAAGCAGGTTGCAGATAATTATGGTTACGATGCCGGCAACAGAGCCGCTCTCAATGCCGCTATCCTTCTGTACAATAAGAAAGAATACAAGGAAGCTATCAGCTACCTTGAAAAATATTCACCAAAAGAATCAATTATCGGTGCTTCAAGCCAGTCTTTGATGGGTGACTGCTACGTTAACCTTAAAGAATATGACAAAGCGGTTAAGTGCTTCCGTAAGGCTGCTGATATTTCAGACGAAAATCCCTATTATACACCGCTCTTCCTGATGAAGGAAGCTACCGTGCAGCGTGAGCTTAAGAACTATAAGGCTGAGGCAAAGTTATATAAGGAAATAATTGACCAGTATCCCCAATTTGCTCCTACCAATGGTCTTGACATTGAAAAATATCTCAAGCGTGCGGAGCTTCAGGCTGGGGAGTAAAGCTATTTGTTTTTGAGAGTCCGAAGATTATACTTATCTTTGCAGAAAAATTAAAATCCATCCACCGTGGGAAAGTTCACAGAATACAAGCTTCCGCTTAAGACAATGTCGCCCGGCACTCATACATTTGAGTACCATCTGACTAAAACGTTCTTCAATAATATGGAGAGCGAGGATGTTCATGATGCGGATTTGACTGTTAATCTTACTGTGGAATATAAAGCGGACGTTTATTCTCTTAATTTTGAGATTGAAGGTATTGTGACTCTTATATGTGACAGGTGCCTTGATGATCTTGAATTTCCCATTGACACCACATATCATATCAATGTGAAGTACGGCGAGGATTACAATGATGATTCAGATGACCTTCTCGTTATTCCGGAAAGCGATAATTACCTGAACGTCGCTTATATGATTTATGATACTGTGGCTCTTGCTATACCCATTAAACATGTGCACCCACTTGGAAAGTGTAATCGTCAGATGAGTGCCATGCTAAAAAAGCACCGTGCGGGAGGAAATGATGAAGATTCTGACCTGCAGAACCAGCTCATTGATGAAATGGACGCGATGGATGATGCAACCGAACAGCCTACAGA
>JAIDQW010000532.1 GCA_029062075.1 Paramuribaculum sp. | reverse complement strand
CGTCGCCTTCAAATGACAGGATGTGGGTGCAGATGCGGTCAAGGAACCAGCGGTCGTGGCTCACAACCACAGCGCATCCGGCGAATTCCTCAAGACCCTCCTCCAGAGCGCGGAGAGTGTTTACGTCAATATCGTTGGTGGGCTCGTCAAGCAGCAGCACATTGCCCTCCTGCTTAAGAGCCATAGCGAGGTGCAGTCTGTTTCTCTCTCCACCGCTGAGCACAGCGATTTTTTTCTCCTGATCGGCTCCGGCAAAATTGAATTTGGAGAGGTAAGCACGGGCATTCACATCCTTGCCTCCCATGCGGAATGAATCCACCCCTTGCGAAATAACCTCATAAACGGTTTTTTCCGGGAGCAGGTCGTGGTGAGTCTGATCGACGTAAGCCACCTTAACTGTCTCTCCCACATCGAAAGAACCGGCATCGGGCTTTTCCTGCCCCATAATGAGCTTGAAGAGAGTGGTTTTACCGGCTCCGTTGGGTCCGATCACTCCTACAATGCCGTTTGGCGGCAGCGAGAACTCAAGGTCCTTGAACAGCTGCTTGGTGCCGAAAGCTTTGGCGAGTCCGGTAGCTTCAATAACCTTTTTGCCGAGTCTCGGACCATTGGGGATGAATATTTCAAGTTTCTCCTCACGCGCTTTCTGGTCCTCGTTGAGGAGCTTATCGTAGTTGGAAAGACGGGCTTTACCCTTAGCCTGACGGGCTTTAGGCGCCATGCGCACCCATTCGAGCTCACGCTCAAGAGTTTTGCGGCGTTTGCTTGCCTGCTTCTCCTCCTGCGCCATGCGTTTGGTTTTCTGCTCCAGCCAGGATGAGTAGTTTCCCTTCCAGGGGATACCCTCGCCTCTGTCGAGTTCGAGAATCCAACCGGCAACATGGTCAAGGAAGTAGCGGTCGTGAGTAATTGCGATAACTGTGCCGGGATATTGCTGCAGGTGCTGCTCAAGCCAGTCAATGGACTCCGCATCAAGGTGGTTGGTAGGCTCGTCAAGGAGCAGAATGTCGGGCTGCTGAAGGAGCAGGCGGCAGAGCGCCACCCTTCGGCGTTCACCACCGGAAAGGGTGGAAACCGGCTGATTGTCAGGAGGGCACTGGAGTGCGTCCATAGCTCTTTCGAGCTTGCTGTCGATATTCCATGCGTCTGCGGCATCGAGGGCATCCTGCAGCTCCGCCTGTCTGGCAATGAGTGCGTCCATCTTGTCAGGGTCGTCAAGCACATCCGGGTCTGCGAAACTCTCGTTGACCTTGTCGAACTCGGCAAGGAGGTCCATTATCGGCTGAACGCCCTCGCGCACAACTTCAATGACGGTTTTGTCGGGGTCGAGCTGCGGTTCCTGTTCGAGGTATCCCACAGAATAGCCCGGTGAGAAAACCACCTCTCCCTGATAGTTTTTGTCCACTCCGGCAATGATTTTGAGGAGGGATGACTTACCGGAGCCGTTGAGACCTATGATGCCTATTTTCGCTCCGTAGAAGAATGATAGATATATGTCTTTGAGAACCTGTTTCTGCGGGGGATATGTTTTGCTGACCCCGACCATTGAGAAGATGATTTTCTTGTCGTCTGCCATAATGCTGTGATAATTAGAGGGGAGGTGATTTTATCTTTTCTTGGGTGCGTATCTCACGGGATAATCGCAGGCGGTGCGTCCTGTGAGAATGCTGTTGAGTTTACCTTTGATGAGCTGCTTTCTGATCGGTGAGATGCGGTCGATGTAGAGTGTGCCGTCAAGGTGGTCACATTCATGCTGCACGATGCGCGCGAGAAATCCGGTTATCACCTCTTCGTGCTGCTTGAAGTTCTCATCAAACCATTTGAGGCGGATATTTTCAACACGGCTGACATTTTCGCTGAGTCCCGGCACACTGAGGCAGCCTTCCGAGCGGGTGACGGAGTCTCCGTCAAGCACCTCTATTTCAGGATTAATGAGTGTCATTACCCTTCCCTCACATTCGGGAAATGATTCAGCAACTGGCGAAGCATCAATGACCACGATGCGGTCGTTTCGTCCAATCTGCGGAGCGGCGAGACCCACACCTTCCGAAGCGTACATGGTTTCAAACATATCGGCGAGCAGCTTTTTAAGCTCGGGATATTCGGGTGTCACATCTTTACATTTGTTTCTGAGTACGGGGTGTCCGTACAGATATACCGGTAGTTTCATGATTCGTTATATTTTCTGCTTTCAAGATAGCTGTTGAGGATAATAACCGCCGCCATTTCGTCGGCGATTCCTTTTTGTTGGCGCTGCATTTTTTTCATTCCGGAGTCAATCATGCTCCTGTGAGCAATCACTGATGTGAAACGTTCATCCCAAAAGATGATTTCTATATCAGTGATTTCTTTGCGGAGCCGGTCGATTCCCGGGCGGATGTAATTCATTGACTCGGAATCGTTGCCGTGCATATCTTTGGGGTGTCCGACGATGATTGCATCAACCTGCTCTGCAGCGAGATACTGTTTGATAAACGGGATCAGCTGCGCCGTGGGCACAGTCGGAAGCCCTGTGGCAACAATGCGCATAGGGTCTGTCACGGCAATGCCGCAACGCTTTCTGCCATAGTCAATCGCCAGTAACCGAGCCATGGTGCAAAGTTAATAAAAACGCCGCGCACGGGCAAATGCGGGCTGGGATTGGGGTGTGAGACGTATGAGATAAAATGCACCGAACCCGGGAATGCCCGACAGCTTCTCTATTGATTCAATAAAACCAATAACTCATTTTTCAATCGTGGGATGTGGTTTATTACGATAGCCCAGAGAATATCCGGTTTTAATGAGTCGTAGGCATGGATAACATAATTTCTGGTATCAACAATCTTACGCGCCGATGTGATATTGATGGAAGATTCAATTCTTAGGATTCGATTCATGGCTTCTCCCATTATCTCAATATTGCGTTCAACAAACTTGCGGAAAACCACATCTGTTTCAAAATTATCATACTGCTTACCAAAGCGCTGAAGTGCAAGCTCGATTTCGGAGATAGCCTGCAGCATATCGCTGATATATTTAGCTACTCTTTCATCCATAAATAAGTTTTTTTGTGGAGTTAAGCTGCTTGCGAAAGTAAGGATTAGTAACTGAATCATCACAGACCAGATCAACTTTGCGGCCTATCACATCTTCAAGTTCATGCATGAAATCAAAGAAAGTATCCGCCCAGTCCATACCTTCGCTCCTGATGGCCTCGGAATCAAAATCAACTGAGAAATCAACATCACTGTTGTCATTAAAGCGGGATGTGAGTATAGAGCCGAATACCCATAGCTTTAGCACTCTGTACTTGCGGCACAGAGCTATGATTTTATCAATGTTCAGCTCAATCAGTTTCATGTCAGTGCAAAAATAATAAAATTATGTGATATTAATATTAGATTATTAAAAACGCCGCGCACGGGCAAATGCGGGTGCGCGGCATAGAGATAGTCAAATGTCCTGCGATTATTTAGATGGTCCTCCGATGAGGTCGTTGCTTGACGCACTCCTGACTTTCTTGACCTGTGAATTGAGCTTACCGAATCGGTAAGATATACGCACAGAAACCGAACGGTTGTTTGATGTGATTGAGTAAGAATTGCTGGAGTAAGGCACATTTATCATGTATGAAGAGTATTTGGAGCGTGTGGGTCCGAATGGATTGCTGACTGAGAGCTGCAATGCCAGTCTGTTTTCCTTAAGCAGGTTTTTTTGAAGTGAGAGTCCGTGGCCGATTTTTGATGCGCCGACAGCTTTGAAAATGCTGTAAAGACCGGGGTTGCCGGAGTAGTATGACATATAAGCGGAGAGGTTGACAGCCCAGGGGAGCCTCTGAGTGAAACGGAAGTATAGATCAGTGCTCCACCCGTTAGCACTGTAGCCTTTGATTTCGTTTCCGAAAATATCTTTTCCCGGGTGTGGGTTGGCATAGTCGGAATATCTTGTGCCGGCGTTGATCATGAATGTGGTTTTCTTGGTAGCCTGCCACTGCATATAGATGTTTCCTGAGTAAGATTTGTTTCTTCCGCCATTGGCAAAAGTGTTGATAAGCACATCTCCGTCAATGTCCTTTATATCTATGATTGCATTGTGTGAGAATGAGTAGCCTAAGTTCGCATCAACGCTTACCTTTTGGGTGAAGTAGCTGTAGTTGAAATTAAGTGACTGATTGCGCACGCTGCCGAGGTCGGGATTACCGAAAGAGATGGATTGGGGAGAACGGTTAACCATCGGGTTCAGGTATGTTATGCCGGGTCGGTTTATATATGTGCTGTATGTAAGGCGCATCGAATTGTTTTGATTAATCATGTAACCGATAGCGGCATTAGGCACCCAGTCACTCAGGTCGGAGTGGAAACCGGGTTGTGATTTGTCGGCGAACTCAGCTGCGAGACGTGAGAATTCATATCTCAGCCCCACTCTGAAACCGAATTTGACGGTGTTGTACAGATAGTCGAAATAAGCGGCACCCACCTGAGTGGTATGAGTGAAGTCGGTGTGGACTGTATTGTTCGTGCCGACATATTCCTGATCGGCTTTGCTGTTGTTGTCACGATAGATGTACTTGGCTCCCAGATTTAGCGATTGCTTGTCGGCAAGCGGTCTTGTCCAGTCAAGCTGCACTATGTGTTCAAGGAATGTAGCATCTGAAGTTGTGTGCACGCCGGTGTAGTTGTATGGCATATTTCCCGTTATGTTTTCATAGTCGTTGAGCCAGGTATAATTTCTTCCGTTTCCGCTAACGAGGTATGACAAGATAATCTTTTCTCCCTTTCGGCGTGTGAGTCTCTGCCAGTTGAGGCTACCACCCAGCCAGTGTGAACGGTCAGGCTTGATAAGTCCATCCGCCGAGTAGCTGTATATTAAATCGTTGTTTGGCTCAAAGAGTCCGAAGTCAAACCATTGCATGGTCTTTTTATTAGAGATATAGGCACTGAATTCGGCGGTTATCAGATTAAGTTTGTCAATATCGTAGCTTGCTTCCAAGCCTACGTTGGTACCATTACTTGAAATTTTCTGTTCCGTGCGCTCATCGGTATGGTTTTCAGAATTGTCAAATGTGCGCTGAGTGGTGTGCACCTGATGGTTGCTTCTGCGAGGATATGCCGAGAAACCGGCAAATGCCGACAGGTTCACCTTGTCAAGCTGTGTGGTAATCCAAATATTCGGGTTAGGGGAGTTGGCGCTGGAGTTATATGATAATCCGACAGTGCCCATCACACCCTTGATTATGGTGTTTTCCATGGTAACGATATTGAGAATCATTCCGACTCCTTCGGCATCTTCTCTTGCACCGGGGTCTGTAATAACCTCAACTTTCTTGATCATGCTTGAGGGAAGTCCTTTGAAAATCTCCTTCGCATTGTTTGTGAACGCTCTGTTGGGGCGTCCGTTTTTATATATCTTGAAGTCGGATGAACCTTTGATCTTAATGGTGCCGTCAGGATCAACGCTTACGAGCGGCACGTTTCTCAGTGTTTCTTCGAGCATATTGTTTCTTGACATGGGGTCAGCCTGTACGTCATAGGCAATACGGTCAATTTCTCGAGAAATCAGAGGCTTGTTTGCCTCAACAACTACTTCGCCAAGTTCGTTGGCATCCTCCAGTATTATCATACAGTGGGCTGAAGGATTCTGCTCAGTTATGTTGAATGCCCGCGATTCGTTCTTTTTTCCGGCACCGGATGCGGACAATGTGTAGCTGCCAGGTGTTTTAAACTCTTTTGAGAAATTGCCATTCTCCGAAGTAGTGATAACCGTAATCGGCTTGATGGAGTCGGGCATCTGGTAAATGCGAATGGTGACAAACGGTTCCGGTGTACCGGCAGAATCGGTTACAGTGCCTTCTACTTTATAATTCTGTGCGTCTGCGGCAAAACTGAAAGCAAGTAGAAGCAGCGCGAACATTGATTTTATTTTTGCCATGGTAAGTAGTTTTGAGAGGGTTAAATTCAGCTATATATTTTATGAGGCACAAATTTACCTTTAGGTTACATCATTTTACCCCCCCCAATAATTTAACTATAATTAACTATTAGGCGGCTGATTTGGGGAACTGCACACAGGCTCTGTCAACAATGGAATTCCAGACCTCGTCAGTGAAATCTTTCTCTGCGGGGAGAGCCTTGAGGTCTCTGCGGATAATGTCAAGGCGGTTTGAGGCTATCATGTGAAGGGTGCTGGTAAAGCGTTTTTCATCGCCGGCGGGTGTGAGCTTACGGTCGAGCATCTCACTGACGCACCGTCTGACAAAGCCGTAAATATGCTCTTTGGAGACAATTACCGCGACTTTTCCGCTCTGCACAACAAGCTGTGTGGAAAGCTTGCCGGAGGATAGGTATGATTCAGCTATTTTGTCCGGGTCGTAGGGCTCCTCAGGCTCGGTAGTTTGAGCTTTTTCAATTGCTTTCTGTTTATTTTTTGCCAAGCGTTCCTCCTTGCGGCGAGCCTTTTCATCTATCTCGTAGCGGATAAAGTCGAATGCCATGCGCGAAACGGGCTGCATCTCGATAACAGTACCGGTTGCAACATACTCAATTATAGCGTCATAAACTTCGCGGCGGATATCGTCGGAATAGGGTTTTAGAATCTCATGCCATTTAATGGCGAATGTGAATTTTTTCATAGTGATAAAAGTTATTAGGGTGCGTTTGTTGGCGCAAAGATAATGCGTATTTTGCTAATATGCAAATTTATTGGCATTTTGTTAGGTTCGCACGACATCGCCTCTCCGAGGCTCCTTTTCAGGGGTGGACTGCTATCCCCCATGGTGGTTATTGGTCTGCACCTGTGGGGAGGGTGAAGCCGGTTGCGGTGAAGAGGGCGTAGTCTTGGCGGACGTTGTTGCCGATGGTGGTTAGTAGGTCGCCTATCATTGCTCCGTTCATGCCGCCGCGCAGTATCCTATCTGTCATGGCTGCGGAGAGTCGCGCTCTTCCTCCGGCAAAGCGGAGGGTGCAATCCGGCGCAACAAATCGCATGAGTGCCACGGTGCGGGCTACTTCCTCTTCGCTGATGAGGGGTTGGCTTTCCAGGGGTGTCCCCTTAATAGGGTTTAGAATATTTACGGGAATGGATACAGCGCCGGCTTCGCGGGCCTCCTGAGCGAGCTCCAGGCGGTGGCGCATTGTCTCACCCATGCCTATGATGCCTCCGCAGCACACTTCCAAGCCCACCTCGCGGGCTGCACGAATAGTGCGCAACTTGTCCTCGTGGGTGTGGGTTGTGCACAGTTCCGGGAAGTAAGATGAGGATGTCTCAAGATTGCAGTGGTATCTTTTCACACCGGCATCCTTGAGTTTCCGTAGTTCGTTTTTTGATATAAGCCCCATGGAGGCGCAGAGGTATATAGGTGTGGCTTCAGAGACTTTGCGGTAAAGGTCGCAAAAGCGGTCAATCTGTGCAGCGGTTACTTTTCTGCCGCTGGTAACCATAGAGAATCGTTTTACTCCATAGCTGTCGAATGAGCGGGCTGCTTCAAGGAGATCCTTTTCGGGGATGATGTCATATTCCTCCACTCCGGTTTTGTGGTGGATACTCTGGGAGCACCATTTACAGTCCTCGGGGCAGCGTCCTGAACGGGCGTTGACGATTGAACAGGTGTCTATCTCGTTGCCTTCTCTTGCCAAGCGCACTTGGTCTGCGGCATCACAGAGCTCGTCAAGCGAATATTTTTCGTTGAGTTCCAGAGCTTCTTCAATTGTTGCGGGGATGCCTTGCAGGGCACGCTTTTTGATTTGGTCAAGTAAATTCATTATATAAAATGTGACGTTAAGACCGGCAAATTTAGCGTAACAAGTTATGAGTGGGGGATAATTAACGTTTTTTATAGCTACGATGCGCTAAAAATGCACGGGGTGTGTGATTTTTTCCTACCTTTACAATCTGATTATCATTGATTGCAATGCGGTGTTTTAGATTTCTGATTTTTTTTGTTTCAATTATGTGGGCTTATGCCGCCAATGCGCAGGTAACAGTCGGTGCGGCTCGCACAACTGAGTATTTGCCGCTTATGCAAGGCAAGAGGGTGGCTTTGCTTAGCAACCACACGGGGATGGTAGGGGATGAGCACACTCTGGATCTTATGCTTCGCCACGGGGTGAATGTAACGACAATTTTTTCGCCTGAGCATGGTTTTCGCGGCACTGCGGACGCAGGGGAGCATGTTGCCGGCGGCAAAGATGTGAAAACAGGTATTCCCATTGCATCGCTGTATGACGGGCGCACACGAATGCCGGCTAAGAGCGTGATGGATAATATAGATGTTATAGCAGTTGACATTCAGGATGTTGGCTTGCGTTTCTATACCTATTACTGCACAATGGTTGATCTGATGAACGCTGCAGCCCGTTACGGCAAGGAGTTCATTGTGCTTGACCGTCCGAATCCGAACGGCATGACGGTTGACGGTCCGGTGCTTGACATGAAATATGCCAGCGGTGTTGGGAGGCTACCGATTCCTATCCTTCACGGCATGACTCTTGGTGAGCTGGCTCTTATGGCAAACGGTGAAGGGTGGCTGAAGGATGGTAAGAAGATTAATCTCAGGGTTATACCCTGTACCGGATATACTCACGCAACCCGCTACAGGCTGCCGGTTGCTCCGTCGCCCAATCTGCCGGACATGAAGGCGGTGTATATGTATCCCTCCACCTGTTATTTCGAGGCTACTCCGGTGAGCCTCGGCCGCGGCACCGATACTCCGTTTACAATCTACGGTCATCCGGGCATGAAAGAGGGTGATTTTTATTTTACTCCCAAGAGCCGACCCGGTGCGAAGAATCCGCCTCAGCTGGGCAAAAGATGCCGCGGACGCAATCTGCGCTCCATGAGCGATGAGGAGATGATTGCCCAGGGGGTGAATTTCGAGTATGTAATTGATGCCTACAATGCTATGGGTAAGCCAAGTAATTTCTTCACCTCCTTTTTTGAACTGCTTGCCGGCAATGCCAAAATCAGGCAGATGATTGAGAGCGGTGCGACTGCGGAGCAGATCCGCGCCTCATGGAGTGATGATGTCAAGGCTTTCAAGGCTAAGCGTAAACCATATCTTTTATATCCCGAGTCATGAGTCCGGTAACTGTAATCATCACTGTAGCCGCATATTTCGCTCTGCTGATGGCAATTTCGGCAATAGCCTCTCGCGGAGGCGATAATGCGACATTTTTTACCGGCAACCGTAAGGCTCCCTGGGCGGTGGTTGCTTTTGCAATGATAGGTGCATCCATATCCGGAGTAACGTTTATATCGGTACCCGGCATGGTGGCGGCAAAAGGTCACGCCTATCTGCAGATGGTTCTCGGCTTTATTGTGGGCTATGTTGCGATAGCTCTGATTCTGGTGCCGGTGTTTTACAAGCGCAATCTGGTGTCGATTTATGGCTATCTGGGTCAGCGGTTCGGTCAGCGGAGCTACCGCAGCGGAGCCTGGATTTTCTTTATCTCGAAAATGCTCGGTGCTTCGGTGCGCTTCTTTGTGGTGTGCGCGGTGCTTCAGCTGCTTGTATTCCGTCCGCTGGGTATTCCGTTTGAGGTGAATGTTCTCCTTACCGTTGGGCTGATATGGCTTTACACTGTGAAGGGCGGGGTCAAGACTCTTATATGGACAGATACTTTGAAGAGCGCGTGCCTGATAGGCTCAGTGGGTCTTTGCATATACTTTGTGGCAGACAATATGCATCTGTCGTTTGGCGAGATGGTGAGTGCGGTAAAGGCTCACGAGTCATCGCGGATATTCTTTTTTGATGATCCTATGAGCGGTTCATATTTCTGGAAACAGTTTCTGGCAGGTGTATTCATGGCGATAGCCACCAACGGGCTCGACCAGGATATGATGCAGCGTCACCTTGCGTGCCGCGATTCGGTGTCGTCCCGAAAGAATATGATTCTCAGCGGAGTGATGCAGTTCTTTGTGATTGGTCTCTTTCTGATTCTCGGTACATTGGTGGTTATCTACACCGCTTATGCCGGGATAGAGATGCCGGCTAAAAGCGATGAGCTCTTCGGGCTGGTGGCAACTCATCCCTCCATGCCGGTGGCTGTAGGAATAATTTTCATCGTGGGGCTTATTGCGGCGGCATATTCGGCGGCAGGTAGCGCGCTGACCTCGCTGACCACATCGTTTACGGTGGATATTCTTGATGCTCCTTCGCGTCAGAGCGAGAAGGAATTGCAGCGCACCCGCAAGGTGATTCATCTGCTTATGTCGCTGATAATGGCGGCGGTGATCATCGTATTCTACCGTATGAGCGATTCCGATGCCATCAGCGCGGTATATACCCTCGCTTCCTACACTTACGGACCGATACTCGGACTGTTTGCCTTCGGGCTGCTGAGCAAGCGCGGAGTGCGCGATTCGGCGGTGCCGTTTGTGTGCGTTGCCGCTCCTGCGGCGGCTTGGGTCATTCAGGATTGCCTGAACCGCTATCTGAATTACGAAACCGGATTTGAACTGCTGATTCTCAACGCGGTGCTGACTATGCTCGGGCTGCGCTTGAGTGGGTTGTTTTCTGTAAAATCAAGCGATTATGTCACGAAATCTGTTTAGCCGCTACATCTGGCTTATCGACACTATCCGCCGATACGGTTACATTACCCGTGAGGAGCTTAATGTGTTGTGGAAAAAGACTGATTTTTCCAATGGCGAGGCGTTGCCGCGCAGAACGTTCTATAACTACCGCAATGCGATTGAGGAATTGTTCAAAATCAGCATAGAGTGTAATCCTGCCACGTTTGAGTACTATATCAATAATGGCGATGAGCACAATGAGAGTGTGACTGACTGGCTGCTCAATGCGGCATCGATGAGCAATGTGCTCACAGATGCGCGTGAGGTTAGCCATAAGGTGTTTCTTGAAGATGTGCCTTCGAGCCGCTTCTATCTGGAGTCGGTGCTGTCGGCTCTAAAGGAGCAGCGCACCCTGGTGTTTACTTATTGCCCGTTCTCGCGGTCGAATCCTACCCGTGATGTTGTCATAGAGCCATATTTCATCAAGCTGTTCAAGCAGCGCTGGTATGTGATAGGGCGCAATGTGAAGGAGGAAAGCATCAAGACCTATTCGCTTGACAGAATGAGTGATGCGGTGGTGGGCGCGGACAGCTTCGAGGTGCCGGAATGGTTTGACGCCGAGGAGTATTTCAGCGACACATTCGGAATTGTTTATTCGCGCGGCGAGCCTAAGCAGGTGGCGATTCGCACCGATTCGCGTCAGGCAAAGTACTTCCGTGCGCTTCCGCTTCACAGCAGCCAGAAGGAGATGGTGCACGATGACTATTCCATTTTCACTTACAGGCTGAAGCTGACTCAGGATTTTGTTCAGGAGCTGCTGAGTTACGGGCCGCATATAACAGTGATTTCGCCTCCGGAGTTGCGCGCCATGATGGTGACGAATCTTGAGGAGAGCTTACGAAATTATAAAGGAGATAATTAGACAATTATGAGAATAGATATACTCACAGTTGTGCCGGAGATGTTTGATTCGCCGCTGAACTGTAGCATTCTGAAGCGGGCTCAGGATAAGGGTCTGGTGGAGATTGTGGTGCATAATCTGAGGGATTATACCACTAACAAGCACCGCAAGGTGGATGATTATCCGTTTGGCGGCGAGGCAGGTATGGTGATGCAGATAGAGCCTATTGACAGGGCGATCGAGAGCCTGCTGAGCGAGCGGAAGTATGACGAGGTGATTTTCACTTCGCCGGACGGGGAGCGGTTTGACCAGAAGATGGCAAACAGCATGTCGCTCCTTGAAAATATGATTATTCTGTGCGGGCATTACAAGGGTATTGATTACCGCATCCGCGAGCATCTGATTACCAAAGAGATATCGGTGGGGGATTATGTGCTCACCGGAGGAGAATTGCCTGCTCTGGCGATTACTGATGCTGTAGTGCGTCTGATTCCGGGAGCTATAGGTGACGAGCAGAGCGCGCTGAGCGATAGCTTTCAGGATAACCTTCTTGCTCCGCCGGTGTATAGTCGCCCGGCTGAGTACAAGGGTTGGCGTGTGCCGGATGTGCTTCTGAGCGGTCATGCAGCTAAGATTGATGAGTGGAAGCATGAGCAGGCGCTTGAGCGGACTCGCCGTTTGCGTCCCGATTTGCTGGAATAAAAAAAGCTGCCTTTCGGGCAGCTTTTTTGTCGGGGGATGAATATGTGTGGATTATCTTTTGCGGATGAGGTGAAGAACATTTGGCGACCCGGGCTGAATGATAATAACCCTGGAGCGGTTGCTGTACTTGTTGCGCTTCTCGTAGCGGGTGCCGTTGACAGACGGAATATCCACCTTTGGAGAGTTCGTTTTATTATAGCCGCACTGAGTGAGGGCACTCTCTATTGCGCTGACACTCTGGTTGGTGCGGAACTTTAGTTCGTGAAGAGAATCGGAGTCCTCGGTCTGTGAATCAAGCCAATAGACAGACGAACCCTTACCGTCAGTGTAAATGTGCGAACCCTCAGCAGCGGTTGAATCCGGCTGATAGCCGTAGTAGAGACACACCTCCGGATAATCCTTGCTCTCCACCAAATCGAGTAACTTAGCTGCCACATACACGGGCTCTACTCGAACTTTCTTAACCTGAGCAAACCCATAGTTGATACAGATAGCAGCGATAATCAGTATTAATGCTTTTTTATACATATTTGCGATTGATATTTCGTTGAAAAAATTCCGGCTCTGACATCCCGTCTGTACCGGAACAGAATTATTAAAAGGAATTGTATATATATTATAAACTAATTTTATTGTAAATTTTGCGCGGAACCTAAT
>JAIDQW010000531.1 GCA_029062075.1 Paramuribaculum sp. | reverse complement strand
GCACCGTCAATCGACAGCAACGCCTTTATTCTCATACCGTATGGAGTAGCATATTGCTCGTTATCAATCCTGTCTGCCAGCCCCCTTATTTTCTCAGCATCAAATCTGTCAGGCTTGTTACGCAGTAACTCCACTAAGTTAAGGTATTCATACATCCATATATCATCTATCGGCGCAACTGCCATATATTCGAGTTTCTTTACATTGATTATACTGTCGCATGGACTGGACTTCTTGCGTAATGCTTTTATTTTCTGCCATGTCTCCTTTTCCACATCTTCCGCACCTCTATTATCTACATACATATGATACATCAGATCCGACTCCTCCATACTATATTTCAATGACTCTTCAAACTCTGGCATCTGACTTGCTGTCATTGCCGCTATAATTTTCTGCAGAGGAGAGGGACTTTCAATAGCCCATAAGGGATAGAACACTCCGTCACCGGTAATTTTTATTTCCGCTCCCGGGAAAACCACGATTTTTGAGAACTTACTTGGGAATCCTCGCCCGTCGATATAGAAATACAAGATATTGTTCCCCTCATTTATATTACCGGTAAGAACAAAATTACCGTCATATATGGTGTCTGACGAAATTGTTTCAACAACCCTACCGGAACCACGCATCAAACATACTGTTACACTATCCGGCACATTCGTCACCTTACCGGTTATACAGAAATTATTTTCAATATCTTGTGCAAAACCGCTCAGGCATACAGCTGCAAAAGTGCCAAATACTACTCGCCAATTCATATTCAAAATTCTTTAATACATTAATCACTGCATTAAAGACTTCAAAAAGCTACAAATGTGACATTGAACAACAAAAAAAATTATATCACCACAAAAAAACAATTATATTTTTTGCACATTAACAACTTTATATACTATATTTGCAAAGGAAATTCACAAACACACATAACTTATTAAAAAACACACCTATGAAAACTCATTTCTCTTTCTGCCTCGAATGGTATGAAATCATTAAAGACTGTACAACAAAAGTAAAGGGTGAAGTATTCTCAGCCGTTATGGAATATGCGCTCACCAGCGAAATCATCTCAATCTCACCGGAAGCAACCGTCATATTCAGATTTATTAAAAGAGAAATAGACCGCCGCCCATCATTCCGCAAGGCAGCTCAAAATCAGAAAACCGACACGCAGAAGCCTACGCTTGCTAAATCTCAGACGAATTCCGATGCTCCGGCGACTGAGACTCCTCATGGTCAAAACGCTCGTATGCCTCAACAATCCTCTGCACCAGCGCATGGCGCACAATATCCTTCTTGCCAAACTCAACCTTCCCGATTCCCTCAACATTCTCAAGAATCTTCAAAGCGCGTATTAACCCGGAGGGAACGCTACGCGGCAAATCGATCTGCGTAGCATCGCCGGTAACTATCATCTTGGCGTTCATACCAAGACGGGTCATAAACATCTTTATCTGGTGGGTTGTGGTGTTCTGTGCCTCGTCAAGCACAATTACGGCATCATTTAGTGTTCTGCCGCGCATAAAGGCGAGAGGAGCTATCTGGATAACATTTGTCTCCATATATTCCTTTAGCTTCACAGCCGGAATCATATCCTCCAGCGCATCATATAACGGTTGGAGATATGGATCTATCTTATCCTTCATGTCACCGGGAAGGAAACCGAGTTTCTCTCCTGCCTCAACAGCCGGACGCGACAGGATTATCTTTCGCACCTCCTTGTTTTTCAACGCCCTGACAGCAAGAGCTATGGCTATGTATGTTTTACCGGTACCGGCAGGACCGAGAGCAAATGTAAGGTCATTATTGTTGAATGCCTCAACCAATCGCTGTTGATTCGGGTTACGCGCGCTTATAGGTTTTCCGTTTACGCCGAATATTATAACACCGTCACCCTTAACACTTTTAGGAGCTTCACCACGAACTATATCCAGAATAACATCCTCAGGCAATTTATTGTATTTCACACAATAATCTTCAAGCTCATGGATTTTCTTCTCGAATTCGGCTGTTTCGGCATCATCACCGATTACTTTGATAACCGTTCCCCTTGCTGCCATGCGCAGTTTGGGAAACAGATTGCGTATCAGCTGCATATTGCAG
>JAIDQW010000530.1 GCA_029062075.1 Paramuribaculum sp. | reverse complement strand
TTTTTTTTCACCCTACACCACGGCAACCCACATGCTCAGGAGTCTCGTTGGCTCTGAGAGTTGTATAAGAGACAGGTGTTGATATGGGAGCCGCAATTTGGGCAATGCACTCGGCAAGAGAAACAGCCTCGGTTGCGGATCATGACTACATAATCCGCGCATTCACCGAGTTTTATAACTGTTAAAAAGGTATTATCAGGAACGGGATACCTTGAAACCGGACTGACTCACCGTCATATCCACGAATCTCGCTTTAGAATTCGGCGGAATGGCGGTGAGTTCTGTTCTTATACGGGCAGCGGCTTCGGGATCCTTTGCAACCATATACAGATAGCCACCACCTCCGGCACCGGGGAGCTTATATCCGAGGGTATAGTCTTTTATACGATTAATAATCTTTGTAACCGCTTCGGTTTCAGTTCCGCTGTCAAGAAGTTTATTCTGATTCCACGTACGGGCTACAAGTTTGCCATACAGTTCAAAATTATTTCTCTGTATAGCATCAGCCATTTGCAGGGCATGATCTTTCATCTCATCGAGCAGCTCAAGCCGCTCACCTGAATTGAGGAACATTCCTCTTACAATCTCAGAAAGAATATTTTTTGCCGTTCTTGTGAGTCCGGTATAGTACAGAACGTGGCAACGGGAATATTCAGGTGTGGTAAATAGTCGGTCAGGGAGCCAGCTGACAAGTGGACGCTGGTCATACCCGTCTTCGGTCTGGAGCAATTTCACTCCACCGAGAACACCTCCGTACTGATCCTGCCAGCCACCTCCGGTGGTGAGCAACTGTTCAAGTGCGAGTGTTCGCGAGCATATTTCATTCTCGTCCCAAGCGAGTCCGGCAAAGTCAGACAGTGCACCGAGTACAGTTGCCGCAAGTATAGAGCTTGTGCCAAGACCCGATCCGGCAGGAATAGCACTCAACAATGTAATTTCAATACCGGCTCCGAACTGCTTGAGTTGCTCAACGAGTGTCGGTGCCGATAAACGACTGAAACCGGCGAGTACAAGTGCAGCCTTAGGTATAGAGAACGGTGAACCTACTTTATTGAATTTGTAAAGGGTATCATAATCTGTGACCTCCTCTACCGCACCGAGATCAATAGAGCGGAGTATTACTTTATAGTTATCTGTAGGTTTGACATATACTTGAAGTGGGGGCTGACCATTTAATTCGATTGCAAGATTCACTACATTTCCACCTGCAAATAGTGAATAAGGAGGAGTGTCTGTCCAACCTCCTGCGAGGTCAATTCTAACCGGGCTTCTTGCCCATACAATCTGGTCGGAATATACATTAATTCTTGGTTTCGGTACCGCAGCTTCAAAAGTCTTTAGCATCTCCTCGCGAAGTAGCGC
>JAIDQW010000053.1 GCA_029062075.1 Paramuribaculum sp. | reverse complement strand
CAGCAAACCTTATGCTCCGTGGCATTGGACTTTCGCTCTATCTCGCATGCCTCGGTCTTGATGCGGGCGCACATTTCCTTGAAACCATTCTCAGAGCAGACGGAATCACCTGGATTATTGTCGGGTTTATTATAACCATAGTTCCGTCCCTTATCATGATTTACGTTTCCATGAGATGGAACAAACTTGACTTCGGCAGTGCCTGCGGAACTGTGTGTGGAGCAATGGCTAATCCTATGGCTCTGACATACTCAAGCGATACCATCCCCGGAGATACTCCTGCCGTAAGCTACGCAACTGCATATCCTCTCGCCATGTTTGCAAGAGTGGTAATTGCCCAGCTCCTAATTCTATTCTTCGTCTAAAAAATCCAGTCCATGAACACCAACGATCCTAAAATCAAAATGCCTCATGCCTTAATAACAATAGGTCGCCAGTTTGGTAGCGGAGGCAGAGAACTTGGCAAAAAACTCGCAGATGCGTTCGGTTATAAGTATTATGACAAAGAATTGCTTAGCGAAGCTGCTAAGAAAGCGGGAATGGATCCCGGATTCTTTGAAAAAAATGATGAAAGAGCACCATCTTTCATCAATGGGATATTCTCTTTTGCACTCGGGCTTACACCTAATAATATATACACCGGCTCAACTTCCATAAGCGATGACAGCCTTTACCGCGCACAGAGCGATTTCATTCAGTCCCTCGCCGAGCAAGGGCCCTGCGTTATTGTTGGCAGAAGTGCTGATTATGTGCTCCGCGACAATCCACGCACGGTTAATTTGTTTGTGCACGCACCTATGGACAATTGCATTGACCGTATTATAAGCCGAGAGCCCAACCTGTCTCGTGACAAGGCAAAAGCAAGAGCTGAAAAAGTGAACCGACTCAGATCCAACTATTACAACTTCTATACTGACAAAACCTGGGGAGCCGCTAACAGTTATCATCTATCTCTTGACACATCCCTGCTGTCTATGGACGACATCACTGAAATTGTCCGCGAATACATTCTCAGAAGATTCAAAGACTGATAAGATTTTTGCTGCATTACGGAATTGTTGGATTTTTTCATTATCTTTGCATGGTTTTCACGATAGAAATCTTGGAGACCGACATTGATAACATCATCTCAATTCTATCGCATGCAAAATACAAAACGCGCCACCCTCATTCTTGAAGATGGCACCACATTTGAAGGCAAATCATTTGGATATGAAGCCTCTACAGCCGGCGAGGTAGTTTTTAACACTGCAATGACCGGTTATCCCGAAAGCCTTACAGACCCCTCCTACGAAGGGCAGATTCTTATCACCACATACCCGCTTCTGGGTAATTACGGTGTACCTCCCAGAAGAGAAAAAGATGATGTAAGCGAATATTACGAAAGTGACCATATACATGCCCGTGCTATCATTGCTCAGGATTACAGCTATGACCACTCGCACTGGCAGGCTGACCGCTCACTCGCACAATGGCTGCAGGAGGAAAAAATTCCGGGAGTGTACGGAATTGACACAAGAGCGCTCACAAAGCACCTCAGAGAAAAAGGCTCCATGCTCGGCAAAATTATTATTGAAGGGTGCGCTGATGTGGAGTTTTACGATCCTAACAAAGAGAACCTCGTTGCAAAAGTAAGTACCGACAAGATTCAGGAGTTCGGAAATGGCGACAAGACTGTGGTTCTTGTGGACTGCGGAGTCAAGCACAATATAATTCGCTGTCTCGTGCGCAGAGGTGTAAAAGTTATACTTGTGCCTTGGGATTATGATTTCAACACATTGAATTACGACGGACTCTTTATATCTAACGGACCCGGAAACCCCGATATGGCGGAGAAGACTGTTCAGAATATCCGCAAGGCTATGACAACAGGAAAGCCTATTTGCGGAATTTGCATGGGCAATCAGCTGCTCAGTAAAGCCGCAGGTGCCAACACATATAAACTCAAATACGGACACCGAAGCCACAACCAGCCGGTGAGAAGAGTGGGTACTGAC
>JAIDQW010000529.1 GCA_029062075.1 Paramuribaculum sp. | reverse complement strand
AGAGGCAGTCGAAAGAGCATATCTTCCCGTCGTTGGGCGAGAGGTTCACTCCGAGCGAGGTGCCGAGGCGGCGGCTATGAATCGGTCCGAAAACAGTTGAGTGGAAAAGAACGGTCTGCATTATCGGATAATTTCGTTGAAAAGGTCAATATAGCTTTTAGCCACCTCATGTGATGAGAATCTGGCTCTAACGCTCTCGTGTAGCTCGTTGCGGTCAATATCGGCGTTGAGTGCCCATCGTATTCCCGCGGCAACGTCAACAGCATCGCGGTACTTGGCAATGTAACCGTTCTTTAGGTGTGTTACAATATCGTTCTGACCGCCGGCACCGAAAGTCACCGGCAGACAACCGGCAGCCTGCCCTTCGATGAGTGTGCCGGGTAGAGTTTCGTATAGCGAGGTGGAAAGCACCACCTTAGAGCGTGCATACAGCTCCCTGATTGTGCCGGGGTCGTTGATTCGCCCCACCCATGAGTGAGGGAATCTCAGATTTCCGAGCACAGCAGGATTTTTAAGAGCACCGAAAAACACGGCGGTACACTTGTTTGCCACCTGCGGATAGTTGTCAAACAGGATGTTAAGAGCCTCTATTGCGTATTCGATGCCTTTGATAGGCTCGTCGAGCCTGGCAGCTCCCATCAGAATGATGTTTCTGGTGTAGTCGATATTGAGCAGGGGATAGTCACCGGTGGCAGAAGTGCGGAAGGTGTCAATGGGAAAAGCGTTGTGAATCACCCTCACATTCTTGTCAGCGAGAAGTGAGCTTTCAGCGCATCTTTTGGCGAGCCAGTTGCTCACCGCCACAAAATTGATGGGCACGGTGTCGTAGAGCTTCTTCTTCTCTTTCCATACCTTGTGGGAGAGGTCGTCCGGCTTGTCGCTTTCCAGCAGCGGGCAGAATCCGCACTCATCCTTGAAGCGGGTGCATTCGTAGGCATGATGGCAGATGCCTGTGCAGTTCCACATATCGTGCATGGTCCACACGATAGGCTTGTTCATTTTGGCAAGCGTCCTTATGCCTTTAAGCGACAACAATCCCTGGTTTATCCAGCTTAGGCACACCACATCGGCTTTCTTTATCCAGGGGTGGCGGTGGAGTGGATAACCCACATTAGCAATAGAAACCTTGAAAAGATTCTTGCGGTTGAATCGGTTATTCATCATGATTTTGACACGCTCAGCCATGAAGAAGATTCCGCGCATGAATCTGGAACCGACGAGTTTAACCTCCTTGTCCTCGCTCAATTTAGTGTAAACAATCATTCTGGCATCCACACCCTGGTGTCTGAGTGCCTGCATCAGCCTGTAAGTCACCATAGCGGCACCTCCGAGAAGATCACTGTTGCAAACGAGAGCTACTTTCATATCTGTCGGTTTTTAGTTTTGGTTATAACTGAAGGATTTACCTCCACGATGCTAATGTGGGGTATTCCGAGTCTTGCCTGAAGATAATTCCGGAATTTGTCGGTTTGTGCAGCATTCATTCTTGAGGAGAACGACACGAGTGCAACGTTGACAGTGTCCATCCTGTTATCCTCCACCGTAGAGAACACGGGAGATGCGAGTGCGATATCCTCCACCTGCGGGAAGAGCACTTTTATTTCCGGCGATATTTTGAGAGCCACTCCGCGGGCTTCCTCTATATCCTTGATAGCGGTGTTGAGCGAGTCGATGCACATTTGCTGGCGTGTGATTGTGCTCTGTGCGAGCTGATAAATATCGCTTGCCGATGAGGTCATTGCCGAGCCGGTGTTAACGGCATCGCCCTGTACGATAATCAGCTTGGTGCCGGCGAGGTGATAGAATCCGAGCCGTGAGCTTTCAGCGCATCTTTTGGCGAGCCAGTTGCTCACCGCCACAAAATTGATGGGCACGGTGTCGTAGAGCTTCTTCTTCTCTTTCCATACCTTGTGGGAGAGGTCGTCCGGCTTGTCGCTTTCCAGCAGCGGGCAGAATCCGCACTCATCCTTGAAGCGGGTGCATTCGTAGGCATGATGGCAGATGCCTGTGCAGTTCCACATATCGTGCATGGTCCACACGATAGGCTTGTTCATTTTGGCAAGCGTCCTTATGCCTTTAAGCGACAACAATCCCTGGTTTATCCAGCTTAGGCACACCACATCGGCTTTCTTTATCCAGGGGTGGCGGTGGAGTGGATAACCCACATTAGCAATAGAAACCTTGAAAAGATTCTTGCGGTTGAATCGGTTATTCATCATGATTTTGACACGCTCAGCCATGAAGAAGATTCCGCGCATGAATCTGGAACCGACGAGTTTAACCTCCTTGTCCTCGCTCAATTTAGTGTAAACAATCATTCTGGCATCCACACCCTGGTGTCTGAGTGCCTGCATCAGCCTGTAAGTCACCATAGCGGCACCTCCGAGAAGATCACTGTTGCAAACGAGAGCTACTTTCATATCTGTCGGTTTTTAGTTTTGGTTATAACTGAAGGATTTACCTCCACGATGCTAATGTGGGGTATTCCGAGTCTTGCCTGAAGATAATTCCGGAATTTGTCGGTTTGTGCAGCATTCATTCTTGAGGAGAACGACACGAGTGCAACGTTGACAGTGTCCATCCTGTTATCCTCCACCGTAGAGAACACGGGAGATGCGAGTGCGATATCCTCCACCTGCGGGAAGAGCACTTTTATTTCCGGCGATATTTTGAGAGCCACTCCGCGGGCTTCCTCTATATCCTTGATAGCGGTGTTGAGCGAGTCGATGCACATTTGCTGGCGTGTGATTGTGCTCTGTGCGAGCTGATAAATATCGCTTGCCGATGAGGTCATTGCCGAGCCGGTGTTAACGGCATCGCCCTGTACGATAATCAGCTTGGTGCCGGCGAGGTGATAGAATCCGAGCCGTGAGCTCAGCGCCTCGTTAAGCGAGTCGGCGGGGAGCACCTTACCCATGAGTGCTATTCTGATATACCGCTGACCTTTGTCGATATACGCCTCCTTGCTCAGCACCTGAGTGGCTGGAAACTCACACTCCTGAGTCACAAAAGCATTGGCATTGACGGTGAATTTGTTGTCCTGCAACATTCTGTATGTAAGCCAGATGCTCGGAAGCATGGTGAGAATAGCAAGGGTGTAAACGATTTTTCTCACCTTACGGCTTCTGTCGGTTTCACCTTCAGTGGAGGCTTTGTACTTGAAGAGTTTCACTCCGATGAAGGTGGCGAAAGCAATGTAGATAGAGTTGATGAGGAAGAGGTAGAAAGCACCGAAAAAGTAGCTCAGCTGCCAGGTGGCTATTCCGTAGCCGGCGGTGCAGAGCGGCGGCATGAGGGCGGTGGCGATAGCCACACCGGGAATCACATTGCCCTTGTTCTTGCTGCCCAGACCGATAATTCCTGCAGCTCCGCCGAAAAATCCGATAAGAACATCGTAGATGGTCGGTGATGTGCGCGCGAGCAGCTCGCTGTGACCTTCGTTTACCGGCGAGATGAGAAAATATATTGTAGATGCGAGAACACTGAATCCGGCAGCCATGACGAGGTTTCGGAGGCATCGCTTGATAAGGTCGTAGTCATGCACACCCACACCGAGTCCGAGTCCGATGATAGGTCCCATGAGGGGGGAAATGAGCATGGCTCCGATAATCACCGCAGTGGAGTTGGTGTTAAGTCCCAGTGAGGCGATAAGTATCGCGATTATCAGAATAAGGATATTGGTGCCGCGAAACGACACTCCGTCACGGATGCTCTGCTCCGCCTCAGCCTGTGGAACGAGATCCGGGGTGAGTGTGAAGTAGTCAATGAAAAATTTGGAGAGACGGTTTGGAAAGTTCGACATCATAATTGGCGGAGATTATTTTTTCGCTATTATTTTTTTTACCGGAATAAGGCTGGATAAAGTGAGATGCTCTCTCCTGAGCACGAAAATGAAGAAAAAAACAAGCAGGACTGTGCGCAGCGGAATGTTGACCCATTGCGATTGCACCGTGAGCACCACCGCCGCTCCCCAGAACAGCAGGGCTGTGCAGAAGTAGATTGCTATCGATCTGATATCGTAGGGTATAGGGTATTTTTTTTTGCCGATTATGTAGGATAGTATCATCATTGTGGCATAGCAGGCTAAAGCAGCCCATGCGCATCCCATATAGCCGATGCGGGGCACAAGGATAATGTTGAGAATAAGCGTAACGGCGAGTCCTATGAGCGAGAACCAAGTGCCCCAGATGGTTTTGTCGGTGAGCTTGTACCAGAGCGAGAGGTTGAAGAACACTCCGAAGAAAAATTCCGCGAGCATGAGCACCGGCACCACCTTGAGACCGCTGAAATAGGCGGACGAGATAAAGTAGCGCAGGAAATCGAGGTAGTACATCACACCGAGAAAAATTATCATGGCGAATATCACGAAATACTTCATGGCATCGCAGAAAGCGCGGTTTGAATCAGCCCCGGCACTTTTATTCTGGGCGAAAATAAACGGTTCGTAGGCAAACCTGAATGCCTGGATGAACATAACCATCACAATGGCTATCTTGTAGTTTGCTCCGTAAATACCGAGCTGCGCCAGAGCGTCAGCCTTGTCAGGCAGAATCCACGGCAGGAGAATCTGTCCGAGAGTCTGGTTCATCACCCCTGCAATGCCGAGCACAAGGAGCGGGAAAGAGTAGGCGAGCATTTCACGCCACAGAGCGGTATTCAATTTCCAGCGTAATCCGTTGAAATCGGGAATAAGGAGGAGGAAAGTCACGGCAGAGCTTATGAAATTGGCGAGGAAAATGTAGCCGATTCCGAAATCGGGGTTGTAAAACCAGGCGATTGTTCCCGGTGCCTCCTCCCAAAGCCAGGGGCAGATGAGGATGAAGAATAGGTTGAAGCCTATGTTGAGTGCTATGCCGGTGAGCTTGAGCGCTGCAAACCGGTAGGGTCGGCGCTTGTAGCGGAGATAGGAGAAGGGTAGGGCGGTGAATGCATCAAGAGCCACGGTAGCCGCCATAATGACAGTGAATTCCGGATGAGCGGCGCACTCCATAGCAACGCTGACCGGCGTGAGAAACAGCAGCACCAAAGCGAAAAACGCTGTGGAAGATACTGCAATAGAGGTCATTGCCGTGGAATATACCTCCATCGGGTCGGTGTAACGCTCATGGTTTGCAAACCGGAAAAAGCCGGTTTCCATACCGTAAGTGAGAATGATAAGCACCACAGCCACAATGGTATAGACGTAAGTCACCACTCCGTACTCCGACTGGATGAACATATTGGTGTAGAGCGGCACCAGCAGCCAGTTGAGAAATCTGCCTATAATGCTGCTGAGTCCGTAAACGGCTGTATCTTTGGCGAGGCTTTTGACGGATGCCATAGGATCAGAAGAGTAAGGGGGATGATGAGGATGGGTTGTGACCGAGGTGAATATATGCGAGCTCGGTGACCTCTCTGCCGCGTGGTGTTCGCTTGATGAATCCCTCCTTGATAAGGAATGGCTCGTAAACCTCCTCGATGGTGCCGGGATCTTCGCCGAGAGCTGTTGCAATAGTTCCGAGTCCCACGGGTCCACCTTTGAATTTGGTGATGATAGTTGTGAGAATCTTGTTGTCAATCTCGTCGAGTCCGTACTTGTCGATATTGAGTGCCTCAAGCGCATATCGTGCGATTTTCGGGTCAATAACTCCGGAGCCCTTCACCTGTGCGAAGTCTCTTACGCGTCGCAGGAGCGCGTTAGCAATACGAGGGGTGCCTCTGCTGCGGAGGGCTATTTCGGTAGCAGCCTCCGGCATACAGTCCACTCCGAGTAGCCCCGCCGATCGGAGAATGATTTTGCGCAGCACCTCATGGTCATAGTATTCGAGGTGGCAGTTGATGCCGAATCGGGCTCTCAGCGGTGATGTCAGCAATCCGCTTCGTGTTGTAGCACCGACAAGTGTAAACGGGGCGAGTGTGAGCTGTACGCTTCTGGCTCCGGGTCCTTTGTCAATCATGATGTCGATGCGGTAATCCTCCATGGCGGAGTAGAGGTATTCCTCCACCACCGGGCTGAGGCGGTGAATCTCGTCAATGAAAAGTACATCGTTTTCTTCAAGCGAGGTGAGAATTCCGGCGAGGTCGCCGGGCTTGTCGAGCACCGGCCCTGAGGTGACCTTGAATCCGACTCCGAGCTCGTTGGCGATGATTCCGCTGAGTGTTGTTTTTCCGAGTCCGGGGGGGCCGTGAAGGAGGAGATGGTCAAGCGCTTCGCCTCTGAGCCTTGCAGCGGCAACAAACACCTTAAGGTTTTCCACAACCTTATCCTGCCCGCTGAACGAGTCGAATTCCGATGGTCGAAGCGCTTTTTCAATATCTTTGTCGCGGTCAGAAGCGGAGTTTCTTGCCGCGCGTATGTCGAAGTCTTCTTCAGTCATTTGGAATGTTTTGCACAAAAATAGTTACAAAATCCGAGAATAGCAATAATTGCCCCGGTGTCAAAAAATGAAAGAGGGTGCACCGCAAAAACGGTGCACCCTCTCTGTGGGTTTATAGCCGGGTTGGATCCGGCTGCGTGCCGGTGGTTATTTCACCATTATCTTGACAGCCTTGGCTCCTGGAATCTGAACGATGTAGATGCCTCTGCGGAGTCCTTCAGGGTTAACTCTGCGGCCGCTGATGTCGAATACCACCGATCCTTCCGGAGCAATGATGGTGTTTCCTTCCACTCTCACTGAGTTTTCCTCGCGGTTGTCGGAGTCAACACCGTCTATGCCTGAAACTTTATTGACCCAGACGTATGTTTCGGCAACCTTGCCGACGGGCTTGTTGTTCTCTTCAAGCACAGCCATCACGATACCGCTCTCGTTCATTTCAAACGGAGTGGTGTACTTAGTCCATTTATCCTTAGCGAAGGGAACTCCGGACTGAAGTGTGTAGTAGATGGCGTAAGAGCCGGGGGTGAGATTGTCAACAGGTGAAATCTTGACGAGTCTGCCTCCGTCCTCGGCTTCGTCAATTTCAAATTTGACGTTACCGCTCACGGTGCTTGTTTCTCCACCGAGTACCACAACATGGAACTGTGACACCTTGCCGCGGAGTTTTCCGGGAGCCTGAGCGCAGGCGTAAAGAATAGCCTTTTCAGTGAATGGGGGCAGAGCACCGCGCAGGCGGTTGGGGCAGTTCGGGTCGTTGATACCGTACCAGATGGTAGCGCCTTCTTCAGCGGTGATAGTCACGGTTGTCTTACCATATTCGGCTTTGACATCAAACTGCACATCCTGCGATTCATCCACGGAGGTGAGTGTAATAACCGAGAGGTTTGACTCGGCATAGTTCAAATCCTGCGCCTTGATGCGTATAACATCAGACTTAGTCATTACAATCGGGTGCTGGTAAAGGTACCATCTGCCTTCGCTGAGGTTTCCTTCCGGGCTCTCGCTGTCAAACTTGTAGTAGATGCTTGCTGTAGGTTCGTTGTGGCGGAGCTCAACAGTAGCAGTGCCGTGGAACTGTGCAATAATATCTCCGTTTTCAAGAATCTGACGGTTTGTATAGTTGGTGATGCGTGCTGTGGGCTTCGCGGTTCTGTTGACTCTGTTAGCCTGCACGGGCCAGAATTCCACAGAGCCGGCTCTGTTTCTTTCACCGAGCATCACAAATCCGGTGATATTATATGTAGCACCGTCTCTGAGCTCTTCAACCACATCGGCGCCGTTCTCACCTTTACTGCTGACATATACATTGCCGAGTCGTCCCACCATGAATGGATGATTTTCACCACTCTGCTGGTCCTCTATGATCCACTGTTCTTCCTGAGCGAGGTCGGCAGAAGCAGCTTTGTGGAGAGTTACGCTCATGACAGTAACGAGTCGGCGTGCATTGAGCTCGCTGATAGAAGTGATAGTGTCCGGTTCGGCATGGAATTCAATTTCCTGCGGAGTTTTTTCCAGATGCGGGAAGTCACCGCCTTCTCCACCTCTCGGGCTTGAAATACTGTTGAAAGAATCGCCGAGTCCTGTAGCGACAGCCATTCTGTTGCCGTGGTCATCCTCGGTGTATCCAACAGTGAAGTTAGTGATATAACGTCCCGGTGCAACCTCAGTGTTATCCCATCCGTCCTCCTTGTAAATGGGTAGGAATCCTCCCATTGAGCCGGCGAGGAAAGCATATTTACCTCCTACCGAGATAACCTTCATATTGTCGGTGAAGCGATAGAATCTGTCTTTACGGGCGATATTGAGGAAGTTGATGATGTACTGAATGTCGGTGCTGTTCTTGACAAATATACGGCTGACGGTGGCACTGGGTTTCATACCGGGTTTGTAAGCAAACGCCTTGAGTGTCATGCGATCCTGTCCTGCGGGGAGAGTGTATTCAAAGGGTCCGTCATACACCTGCCTTGTTTCGGCATCGGTGTTAACTCTGGGGTCCTTACCGTTAGTTGAGTAGAACACGCTGGTGCCTTCCTCGTGGTCGATGTTTATTTCGAGTTTGAGGACAAAGTTCTGGAGTTCAGCGTCCTTATTTGAAACGCCGGTAGCATAAACCTTAGGATCAGCCACCTGACCTTTGTTGGTGTTAAAGTCAATCATCGCGAATGCGTATGATTCGGAGTCCTTGACATTCTCATTCCTGATAAGGACACCTTTGATATCATAAACAGCGTCGGGGTCTTCGGGGTCATAAGCATTGTCCCATCCGTTGCGGCACTCTTCGAAAATATCGAATGAGAGTGCGATAGGCATCTCGTCCTCATTACCGATAGTGAGGTAATAGTCGGGATTGTCGGCATCGCCGCCCTTGGTGACTTTCACATTCTTGATTTCAAGAAGGCGCATGCGGAAACGCTCGCACTCATCTTTAGTAGCGAGAACGTTTGAGTAGTACTGGTCAGCGTCGGGATCCACATATCCGACATTGATAACGCGGGTTTCGGGGTCGAAATTCTCGATTGAATCCTGGAACCAGAAAGTGCGTGCAAAACCGGTTGACTCGCTGATGAGGTTACCTCTGTGGGATCTTGCAGGGATAAGGGCGAAATTAGTGATAATGTCGCCTTTGCTGAGCATACGGGTTTCGGTGCCGTCAGTTCCAACGGGCACGGGTGGATTAACCCACTGGTTCTCGTTGTGAATCAGAATGTAGTTGTTTGAGCTGAATCCGCTTTCAGGTTTTTGCAGGTCGCGTACATAGAGCCATTCGGGAGTAGCCTCAATGACAACTGCGCGGCTGTCTCGGTCAAACTGGCAGTAAGCGGTGGGTCTGAATGCTACACGCTGAGAGATAGCTTCAGGAAGCTCAGCCTCATGACCTATGTATATATCCTTAAATTCGGCAATACTGTTAACCACATGATCGACATCATGCCAGGTGACGGTGATGTTTGTGGGTTCGAGACACCAGAGCTCGTCTGCATTTTTCTCAGTATCGAGGCTCTTGGAGTAAACATAGAGGTCACAGACATTTTTGGGGTATGCGTTTTCGTATGCCGTTTTCTCAAGAACGATAATGTTTGATGTCGGAACCTTGTTAAGTTTCTCAAACTCAGTTACGGGGTCAACCTTCCCGACAGACCAGAAGTATGCGAGAGGCATACGGATATTTTTGATTTGAATGGAGAGTTCCGGGGAGATAGCATTGAGTTCTCCGTCTGTCACGGGATTAGGAGCGAAAAGTTCGGGCGAGTCGGGACATTCGATAATATCCTCTGTGGGAATTATGGTGATCATGCCGCCTGTCTGACCTACATATCCGGTGACAGCATATCTGTTTCCATCCTCCATACTGCTGATCTGATCTCGGAAATCCTTACCGTCGATCTGTACACGGGGATAGAGAAGGTACTCGTTGCCTTCGGTGTCACGCACACGGTCATCGTATCCTACTAAAGATTCGAGACCACGCACTCTCACCTTGCGGCTGAATTCAGTCGCACCGACAGATAGCATATCGGGACAGAACACCATGTTGTTGGAGGCATTGTTCACAGCTTCAAAATCACCGGGCTCGGCATCGGGGAGATAGTCAATGTAGCTTTCTGTAGCCGAGGGTGTGATGAGGATTTCAGGCATTGTTTTGACAACATTTCCATAGTCGTCAACAGTCTGATTCTGGAATGATATTCGTCCCAGAATTTCTCCTGAATCGATAATTCGGTCCTTGCCGTCGTCGCCCTTTTTGTAGGTGCTGAACACAGCGGGCTCGGTGCGTGAGTTTACAATGAGGCGGAGACCGTTGTGGAAATAGTCTTCGAGATACACATAGAATGTTGTCTTGCCGTTTTCAAGCCCGGCATCTGTAGCAAAAACATCCACCACGCGGAGCTTGGGGTTAATGGGGTTTGCGCCGGAGCCGTTAACGAGCACGAGCTCATTCTGGTTGAATCCGCCGGTTGGAGCAGCGTAGTTGTCGGTATAGAAATTCTGTGTCTGCAGCTGCTCAACATCAAACATCACCCATTCGCTCTCAATACCCTGTGCGTCATTCTTTGCATGGAGGAAAATTCTGCCTTGCCTCTGATTTTCCATAAGCACAGAATTTACAATAATTCTATTGGAACCATCCACTTTGGTGCGGCTTATAGTTGCCGGATAAACATTGTGGGATGTTCCACCCTCAAAGGTGTATTCAATATATGTACCCTCGGGAGCGTTATCAGGCAGCTCAACATTAACAATTGCGCTGCCGGCGAAGTTCATACGTGAAATGGCACCACCTGTCCAGCTGTACTTTTCGTTTGAAGGCTTGGAGAGGACGGGAGCGTCAAGGGGAGTGTACTCAACCTTGACAGTGAGAATATCACCGTAGATTTTCTCACCGGTAGATGTTTGCTTATATGCGCGCAGATGCAGATAATAATCGCGTCCGGTATTCTGGAGGAGATTACCAGCCTGATTGTTTATGCCGTACCTGTCATCCCTGATATTTCCATTCACTTTATATTCATCAGGGAAACCGGTGACAAACCAGGTATTCTGGTTGCCCCAGGTGTTCTGGTCGGTCTGAGCAGAGGAGCCTTTGAAGGTGGTTGCCTCATAGAAAGTAGTGCCGGCATCAGGTGTGGAATAGGATGTGAGCGCGTATTCCAATGTGCCTACCGGTTTCTCGGTAAAGTCATGATTATTCTGAGTCTGGTATCTGAAATCGTAAGGCTCCATGAGGTCAATGACGAGTGCGTTTTTATCAGCATAAAGCACCCCTCCGTCACTGAGGGCAACCCATGAGCCGGGATTTACTTTCGCCTGCACACCTGCAGAATTCTCCAGGCTATAGTCAAATGATTTGCTATACTGGATAATAGCCGGTTTGTTTGGAGCCTTTGGAGCAATACGCTCACACACAACGGTTCTGACAATGCCGGCTTCATCGTTTTCGTCAAAAGCTAAAATCTGAATGGTGGTGGTCTGTCCGAACACAGCGTCCTCGGGGAGTGTGATGCCGGTTGCGGGGTCATAGTCGTTCCAGTTTGAAACATCGATAGTGGTGTTTGCAGCAGAAACATATTTCATCTTGGTACCACCTTCCGGCATGTCGAATTTGATTACAGCCGGAATCTCGGTATAGGTATATCTGTCGGTTGCTTTATCATACTCCATGTCCCCTTCAAGAGGTGTCTTGACTGAGGGAGCGTTTATAGCCGCATCCCATACAACGCCGAGCTTGTTGAGCCTGATAGCATTGCTGGCGCCGGTGTTTACTTTTAGGGAAATTGATTGAGCAGGAGAATTGAGTGTATAGACCCAACAATTATCTGAGGTATCAAAACTCCATGAGCCTTCAGAATCAATATTGCTGAAGAGTTCATTTATATCAAAATCCTGTGTGAATGATGACAGAGGCGGATTTGATGCGTTTGTTTTACCGAGCCTAACTTTTTTGATCGGAACCAGGGGGTCCTGAGATGTAATTTTTATTGTAGGAGTATAAGGATAATCGGTAGCAGTAAGATATAATCCGTTGTTTGCACCGTAATTTGAAGATGAAACGTTTTTACCTTGAAAAGATAGAGGATATCCTTTACTTGCATCGGCTTTTCCTCCAGAGGGTACAGTGCGTAAAATAGGATCGAATTCAACGGTAAAACCACGCTGTTCATCCTGGCTCTTGACCTCAAACTTACTAACTATTCCATAAGTTGTAGATGTTGTCGGATATGCCGAGGGGTCATTGTAAGGCTTTGCGTAAGTTTGGGATAATGCCCACCAAACCTGAGCGTTGTAATTGGTCCGACTGAAAGCATCTTCGCTTTGCTTTTTGGAATAGACGCCCGCTTCACTTATCAAAACTGAGGCAGTATTGTTAGTAGTGTTCGGGATGTAAAAAGCAAGAAACACTTCCTCCTCTTGTTTCGCTGAAATGTCAGGAGCGAGGACCAGGAGGGTCAGTAAAAAAAGCAAAATTTTCTTCATACTTTTTCCTGTACTAAGGTTAATTATTAATGTTATTTATTTTTTTTGCGTAAATTGGTTATAATTAAATAATTATCTGCAAACGGGAATAAAGAAGGGGGCAATGAAGCCTCACCGCCTGCCATAAATTGTTCGTTTATGAATTCCCGCAAGATCAGTTATTTAATAGATTTTGTGCAAATGTAATTGTTTTTTCAATACATATAACGCATTGACCCTATTTTTATTATATTTTTTCAATGAGAAAAAAACGTAGGGGGCAAGCTACCCACGCATGGCGTTACCGCGACCCCTACAGGGTCGAGATGTGTTATGTTCTTTATCCCCGGGGTTACGCTCGCGGTGCTCGCTCCCCCCCGCGGCGCGCACCCCCGCCCCCCCCCCCGGGCGGGGGGGGGGGGGGGTGTGT
>JAIDQW010000528.1 GCA_029062075.1 Paramuribaculum sp. | reverse complement strand
GTGGAAGACAACTCAGGATGCTGAGCAGGGTGTGTCTATCCTCTATAATTATGTGCCGAGCGCAATGTGGCAGAGTGATGAGGATTTCTACACCGACAATGCTGCATTCGGTATCAAGTGGGCCGTTGGTAGCCGTGCCCATGGTATGTGGAGTGCCTCTGACTTCTCATGGAAGACAGAATACACTTATATCCGCTATGCTAACCTCGTGTTTGCTAACATTGACCAGGTTGAGGGACTGTCTGAATCTGACCGCAACAATATTCTCGGTCAGGCGCACTTCTTCCGCGCCTGGATATACTTTGACCTCATCAAGCAGTTCGGTGGTGTGCCCTACGTTACCGAGCCTCTTGAGCTCTCAGAGCAGGCTGACCTTACCCGTGCCGACTGGGAAACCTGTTACAAAAACGTGATGGATGACTTCGAAAAAGCTATCCAGATGCTGCCCGAATCAGCTCCCAATGGCCGTATAAACAAATATATTGCTCGTGCTTACAAGATGCGTGCGGCTCTATATTATGCAAATCCCGAATGTATGTTCTCCACTCCGGACGGCTGGCAGGTTGCAGCTGCTGAGGCGAAGACTATCATTGACTCAGGTAAGTATGACCTTTTCGATGGTGACTATGCCGGCACAGCTAAGGACTATACCGGTAAATACTCTGAAATGTTCTGGGATTTCAATGTTGACCAGTCAAAAGAGGGTATCCTCACCCAGTACTACAATTCTGCTCTTGGAACCGGTTCTGAATTCATCGGTTTTGAGGCGTTCCCCACTATCGGCTGGGGTGGTGCTAACCCCACTCAGAGCCTTGTTGACTGCTTTGAGGATTGCGAAGGTGCTCCGATTTCAAAATCAGCTATCTATGATCCCCTGCATCCTGACAAGAACCGCGACCCGCGCCTTCTTACAAATGTGATTTTCTCAGGAGATTCATTATATGGCTTGGAAGTAAATACCAAACCTCTTAACTCTGCTGGTGTGAGAGCCCTTTACGGTAATGCCAAGGCGTGTGGTGATGCAACCCTTACCGGTTATCACGCCCGCAAATGGCTTAATCCTGTTGTTATTCCTGACGAAGGTGGTTGGAATCACAACTCAGCTTCTTGTCCGATGCGTTACACTGAGGTTCTCCTCACATACGCTGAAGCTAAGAATGAGCTCTCTCCGCTTGATCCCGAAGCATTTGCCGCTGTCAACAAAGTGCGTGCACGTGTAGGTATGCCGGCTCTTCAGAATACCGATGCTTCCAAACCCACCTACTGCGCGACTCAGGATGACCTTCGCCAGCGTATCCGCAATGAATGGCGTGTGGAATTCTGCTTCGAGGGTGACCACCGTCAGTGGGATGCCCGCCGCTGGAACATCGCTACCGATGTGCTGAATGCTGACCGTTACACATTCAAATATCATCTCTATAAGGATGAGTCTAAAGCTCTGGAAGGAGACGATGGTTGGGTATGCGATCTTTATGTAGGTGAAGCTGATGTTATCACTGAACAGATTATCCGCTACGAGCCCCATAACTATCTGTTCCCGATTCCTCAGCCCGATATTGACCTCTCTGACAAGATGAATAAGAATCTTAAGCAGAACCCCGGCTACACATACTAAGCGTATAAATACTTTTCACTAAAATTGTGGATAACTGATGGCGGGTGACGGTGATTGTTCATCGTCACCCGTTTTTTCTAATCAAAAAACAGCTATCTTTGTAATTGCAATAATAATCGTTATGAATATGAGAATTAAGAAATTCCTGACGTTGATATTTATGCTTTCTCTATGTGTTAATTTGATTTCATGTTCAGAAAATCAAGTCGAAAAAGAGGAGGAAGAAGAATGGATTTGCGGAACGATGATAGTAATAAACTTTCGTTTTGGCAGAGATATTCCGGCTCGGGTTATTTCAGCAGGTAATGAAATATTAGTAATGCCTCTTGATACAGTCCCTGATATTAAGAATGATTCAACAATTATGGTGCTCCGTCAGTTGAAAGAAGGAGACTATTCATACTTTGGGAGTAAATGGAATTTAGTAGATTTGAAACCGTTTGTTGGGAAAAATGTATTATTCACAGGTTATGTAAGGATTGTTAACAAAGAAAAAGATACGATTAAGATAGACGGGGTTGACCAAGTAGTTACCAAATATATAGTTGAACAACTATCGGTTAGAGAAATGGATGATTCTCGATCAGCCCAATCTCATGAGACCGAATGTGGAACTATGGTTTAGTGATTTTAACGGTGAAAAGATGAAGTACGGTTATATAAAATTGGTGAGCGCGGTTGCGCTGTTTGTGTGCTACATGATAGTGCTGCTTACTGTTCAGAATCATGTGATTTTCTATCAGGAGCAGCATACACTGTTTATGTGGAGCGGGGAATATTTCCGCCACACTGTTCATTCGGTCGGGCTCATTGACTATTTGGGTGCGTTTGTCATTCAGTTTTACCACATACCCTGGCTCGGTGCGGCAATTGTTTCGCTTCTTGCTGTTGCGGTATATCTGCTCTCCGAGAGTATTATAGCTAAACTGACAGGTAAACGCGATTTACTCCAGATTGGAATACTGCTTGCAATTGCGTTATATTATACTCTTGACGGTATTGACGATACTCCCGGATGGCTGGTTGCGGTAGTGCTGATTCTCACAGCGGTAAGGTGTATTCTCTGTCTTATCAAAGGAAAGAAAGTATCTGCTGATCGACTCACTAAATTCCAAACCGCGCTGCCTGTGGTTCTTGCTGCTGTTTACTTTATTGTTGGTCTGCAAATTGAGATGAAAGGTTTTGACCGACGTGAGCGAGCTATGGTTCTTGCCGAGTGTGCAATCAAGCAGAAAAATTGGGACGGTGCCATTGAAATGACGGAGCGTTATCTTGATGCCGGAAGCGGAAACCGCCTGATGCTGTATCTCAGAAATATTGCATTGGCGCAGAAAGGGGAACTGATTGACAGGATGTTTGACTATCCCCAGAGAATCGGTCAGCAGTCTCTCGCTTTTTCATGGAATCATGATAGCCGCGACGCTGAGTACGGGCACTGGGTTCATGAATACACAGGTGATATAAATGCCGCACATCAATGGGCTTTTGAAGCGATGACGGCAATGGGCGAAACAGGTCCGCACCTGAGTGATCTTGCCAGATACAATGTGGCTCTCGGACGCCCCAAGGTAGCTGAGAAATTTGCGAAACAGCTTGACAAGACGCTCTTTTACCGCGATGTGGCGAAAAGTGTACGTCGTCAGATAGCAGGGGAGGAAAAGAGTGATCTGAAATATGTCATGCCGGACAGCGTTGAGATAAAGTGGATTAACGTGCTTGATTTCCGACCCAATGTGATGCAGAATGTAAAGGCTGATTCGGCTAATACCATTGCGCGACAGTATATGATAGCATCATTGCTTGTCAACGGAAACCTTGATGTGCTTATTCCAATGCTCACACAGGAGGATATGAAGCACCGCATCATTCAGGAGGCTGCCCTCATTTATTCGCTTGACCCGCATGCCACACCGCTTGAGGAGTACGGGCTTAAACTTGATGAAAGCGTCACAAAAGATTTCTCTCCTTACTATTCCGATTTAAGAAGCGGGTTTGCCGCTCCCGGCTCCGACGAGCGGTGGCGTAAATCTTATTGGTACTATGTGCATGTGATAATGCCTAAGACTAAGAATGAAAAATAGAAAGTTAGCTATGAAACAGTTAAATCAATATATAGTACTTTTGCTGGCAATATTGTTTGCAGCCTGTTCGGGAAAACCGAAGAATGTGGTAACGGCAGATAGGGAGCCTTCGCTATATCCGCAGGTGGCAGGTGCCACTTTTCCGGTGAATATTGCCGCCCCCACTTTTATGATTGATGAAAAGGGTGAGAAATTCTACACCGAAATTGGCAAAGTGGGGAGTGAGCCGGCAATGAACTTCTGTTCAAGTTCGGCAGTTGTTGTGCCTCAGCTCAAAAAATGGCGCGAATTACTGGCAGAAGCATCCGGCAGCGAAATTTATTTAAGAGTGACTGTAACCGGAGAGAACGGAGTGTCAACACAGTTTGCTGATGTTATTTGCCCGGTTTCAGCGGATTCCATTGATGAATATCTTGCTTATCGCCTGCTCTATCCCGGTTATGAACTTTGGAAGGAGATGGGAATTTACCAGAGAAATCTTACGGATTACGAACAGATAGCTGTGCTTGAAAATAATGATATTGACCAGCAGTGTGTCAACTGTCACTCATTTGCCGGAGGAGCTCCCGAAACGATGATGATTCATGTGCGCGGCAAGCAGGGGGGCACTCTGATACGTAAGGATGGCAAAACAGTGAAGGTTAATCCCAAGTGTCCCGGTCTTGAGAACGGGTCGACATATCCGGCATGGCACCCTTCGGGCAAGTTTATAGCTTTTTCTGCGAACAACATTCAGCAGTTCTTTCACTCCAAAGGCACAAAGACAATCGAGGTGAGTGATCTGAGCGCGGACATGACTGTTTATGATATTGAACACGGAGAAGCGATAACTGCACCTCAACTGAGCGGTGATGAATGGATGGAGACTTTCCCGACATGGGCTCCGGATGGCACCACATTGTATTTCTGTAGGGCAAAAGGTTATACTCAGGGTGAGGCTCTGGACAGCATACGCTATGATCTGTGCAAGGTGCCTTTTGATGCAGACAAACGCTCATTCGGTTCGGTGGAAGTTGTTTTACCGGCATCGGAGCAGGGTAAATCGGTGTCTTTTCCGAGAGTTTCACCGGACGGTCGCTGGCTGATGTTCACTCTTTCGGACTATGGGAATTTCTCTATCTGGCATCCCGAGAGCGACTTGTGGCTGATGAATCTGGCTGACGGCACGATGAGAGCTGCCGATGAAATCAACAGCGATAATGTTGACAGTTACCACAGCTGGAGCAGTAATGGCAAATGGGTGGTGTTCAGTTCCAAGAGAATGGATGGACTCTGGGCGCGTCCGTTCATAGCATCTTTCAATACTGAGACGGGCAAGTTCGGCAAACCCTTTGTTGTGCCGCAGAAGGATCCTCTATACTATGACGATTTCATGAAAACTTACAATATCCCGGAATTTATCACAGGTCCAATTGCCAATACCGGGGAATTTGTTTCCGCTGTGCAGAAAGAGTGAGTTTGAGTAGCAATCTGAATTTTTTATTTGTCAGAAAAAATAAAAAGTGTAACTTTGCAGCCGAAAACGCAACCGGAGAGAAATCCGGCGGGCGTGAGTGGATAAATTTGGCTGCTTGCAACCACTTGAAAAAATGCTAAAACCGCATATTCCGAAGTTTTCGGATTACAGGCATAAGCAAAGTGATTTCGCATCCGGTCAGGGTTTGTCCCGACTCCCGGAGGCGATTTTTTTGTGTCAAAAATTTAACGAAAACGATATGAAGGAAAATTCAAGAAATTATCTGTTTACTTCCGAGAGTGTGTCAGAAGGTCATCCCGACAAGGTAGCCGACCAGATTTCTGATGCTATTCTCGATGAGTTTCTTGCTCAGGATGCTCACAGCAAGGTTGCTTGTGAAACCCTTGTAACCACCGGTCAGGTTGTGGTTGCCGGCGAGGTGAACAGTGATGCATACGTTGATTTGATGGGCACTGTGCGCAGAGTCATTGACCGGATTGGTTACAACCGGAGCGAGTTGAAGTTTGATGCCCAGGCGTGTGGTGTTCTCTCCGCCCTGCATGAGCAGAGTGCCGACATCAGTCGTGGTGTGGTTCGCGCAACCGAGGAGGACCAAGGCGCAGGAGACCAGGGTATGATGTTTGGTTATGCATGCGATGAAACCTCAAACTACATGCCGATTTCGCTCGATCTCAGTCATATTCTTCTGCGCGAGCTTGCGGCGATACGCCGTGAGGGAAATGAGATGCCTTATCTACGCCCCGATGCCAAGAGTCAGGTTACTATAGAATATTCACCTGAAAACAAGCCTGTAAGAGTTCACACAATAGTGATTTCCACTCAGCATGATGAGTTTGTTACACCAACGGGAGGTATGTCTCAGGAGGAGGCTGATGCAGAGATGCTTGCTGTTATCAAGCGCGATGTGGAGAAAATCCTGCTCCCCAGAGTTGTGCGGCAGCTCCCCGACAAGGTGCGCGGCATGTTTGATGACAAGCTTACTCTTCATGTTAATCCCACCGGCAAGTTTGTGATAGGCGGACCTCATGGCGACACCGGATTGACCGGCAGGAAAATCATTGTCGATACCTACGGTGGCAAAGGAGCGCACGGAGGTGGAGCTTTTTCCGGCAAAGACCCCAGTAAGGTTGACCGCTCGGCAGCATACGCCGCCCGCCATATAGCAAAAAATCTTGTGGCTGCAGGAGTGGCGCGTGAAGCTCTGGTGCAGGTGGCATACGCTATAGGGGTAGCAGAACCGGTGAGCCTTTATGTGAATACACGAGGAACCGCAAATGTGAATCTCACAGACGGAGAGATATCCGAGAAGGTTAACAAGCTCTTTGACATGAGACCCAATGCGATAGAGAAACGCCTAAAGCTGCGTGCTCCCATTTACGAGGAGACAGCGGCTTACGGTCACATGGGACGTGTTCCGGAAGTGAAGACCAAGGAGTTCGGTCCTGCCAACGCCCGCATGAAACAGGAAGTGGAAC